>USHP01000119.1 GCA_900554625.1 uncultured Eubacteriales bacterium
CGGTATATCCGGCAGCTTTCATATAGTTGAAGAAATCGTCTTGCAGGACACTGTATGATGTCCGCAGGACTTTCTTGCCCTTGGCGGTCAAAAGCGGATTGCCCTGCTCATCCAGAGCTACCTTGGATTCCCACTTTTTACTGCGGCTGACCTGCATAATGGTCTCCTTGACTGTACCTACAAGGGACTTATCCTTGCACCGCTTCGACCAGAGAATCTGTTTTTCCACCACCGGGACATAGACCACATGAAGGTGGTAGTGATACACATCCTGCCCCAGAGCTTCCGACATGGCCCGGTTGATCTCATCGGCGTGCATGACGGCAGAGAGGATATACTGCTCACCGCCCACGATCTCTACGGCAGCTTTGTATGCGTCGGTGTAGAATTGCTTGGCATACTCGTATCCACCGTGGTTGTGGAAGTAAGCGGAATTCACATCAAAAATCAGTTCCCCGTATTTCACCGCATCGGCTTTCAGGCCACGGATGGAGATAATCCCATCGGCAATCATCTGATCGAACATAGCGGCATAGCTGTCGGTGGGAGCTTTGAAGTGAATATTCCGGTAGGTCTGGGTGGTATCAATATCCTGGTTGGAGTAGCTGTCCTTTTCCCGTTCGTTATGCTCCTGCACCTTCGCCACATCATCAAGGGTGGGCAAGTCCTGGTTACGGGCAAAGGTGCGGTCGATTCCGTCGTTTCTGGCCATAAAAATCAGCTCCTTTCCATTGTGTGGCAGACGGCTGAGGGACGGGGATGCACTTCCTGCGGGAAGTGTAATAACCCACTATGACACTTTCATCCCGAAGGGCTGCAAAGTGCCGTGGGCTCTCCGAGGGGGAATTGCGGTCATTGCGATGACCGCTGCTGAACTGCCCGGAAACCGTCTGCATCGTTTCCTGTTGTTCAGCCCGGACAGCCGATGTTTTGCGAAACATCAGCCATCCGGCGGCAGCGAAAAATCGAATGTTTTCGCCGCCTGTCCATAGCAATACTGTGGTATTACTATGGGGACAAGAGAGAGTGGCCGCAGGAACGACAGGCATCATTTGTCCCTCCGCTTCTGCCATACGAGGTCATAGCCAAGGGCATCGGCAAGCTGTACCGCCTCCACATACCGCAGAGACTCCCGCTGGAGCTTGTTGGACAGGTTGGAAACGCTGTCGCTCCAGCCGTAATCCTCGGAAAGCCGGTCAACGACTTCCTGCATCGTGTAGCCGGAACGCACGATGTACGACTTGATTTCATTTCTCAAATTGGATTTCATAGAAAACACCTCATTCTTTCGTAAAGCTGGTTTTCTGTGGAGCATATTCGCTGCACGGCTCAGCAAACACAGATAAGATTCAAAAAATCACTCAGGATTGTGTCCATGAAGAACTGTCCGCAACAGTACCCTATCGACTTTGCGATTAGGTGGGCTTGCAAGTAAACCGTAAAAACAACTACCTTTCCGCATACCACCATCACCGTTCTGTAAATCACTGAATGATGATTTGTGTTCTGTTTACGGTAGTGTTTTTCACTGTTTGCACAACCATTGATTGGGAAGTAAGGATTTTAGAGCGCCCTCTGAGCCGAACAATAAAAAATGAACTTCGATTTTTTGCGTTCGTGCGTTCCTTCGTTCCAAAGGCTGCACCCGATTAGGAACGCATGAACGCACGAACAGAAAGTTTTGATGTTCCGTTACAACTCCATAGGCGAGAGCAGAACATAAATGCCTATGTATCCCCGACACCGTTTTCCGCCGCCGATGTGCAGGTTATTGACCGGCTCCAAATGGTAGCGTTCTGCGTTCTGGCTGAGCTGGTTTGCGAAACTCTTTGGGGACAGTGGGTTTTCTGCGTTGTCCTCACACCACCGCTTATAGGCTGCATACAGATTTTTGGTGCTGGCTTCATAATCGGCCTTGAATGCCACATAACCCTCAGAATCGAGAAAGTCCAGAATGTTGTTGGCATCCCGAACTGCGGAAGTGATATTGTCCTTGGCTCTCTGGCTGATGGTAAAGTGATAGTGATTGGCGATCAGCCGCCGCAATCCCTCCAGCATCCAGAGGAAGATTCCCTCTTTTTCGGCAATCAATTTCTCAGCAAGAAACGGGTCATCAAACCGATCCACAGGCTTATCTTTGGTGGTCAGAATGATCTGACGGCGAAAGAAACCGTCGCTGCGGTCGTGAAGTGCAGTCAATGCCCCGTTGCCAAAGCAGAGGAAACGCACATACAGCAGCCCCTGATAGCTCTGTTCTTTCTTCCGTTCCAAATCCATCCGCAGTTCTGCTGTCACGATGGATTTTACATAGTTGGTTTTGGTCAAGGCGTTCATGTCCAGATCATCGTCCACCATGAGCAGCTTGCCCTCCAGGTCGGCTCTGGCGAAACGGTTGTTTTCTACCTTCTGGATGGAAGTGGTGTTCATGTTGAGCCCGAAAATGGCGTTCATCACCACACCAATCCGGCTTTTGCCCTCGCCGCCCTTGCCGATCAGCATGAGCATTTTCTGTCCTTTGGTGGATGGAATCAGGCAGTAGCCCAGATACTCCTGCAAGGCAGGAATATCCTCCGGCCCCAGCAGTTCCGAAAGGAAGCGCAGCCAGTGTTCCGGTGCCGGAGCATCAGCCCGATAGGATACTGACAGACGGTTGCTGCAATACTCTTTTTCCTCTGTAAACGTGCCATCCAGAAAATAAGTGCCGTTCGCCACATGGATGCGGTCACATTGCAGGGGCAAAGGGTCGGCGTATGCCGCCAGCTTCAGCGCTTTGATTACCTGTTCCACCGTCTGTGCGGCTTTGGCATGAAGCCAGGGCGAGAGTTCCTCATAAATCGTTCGCTTCAATTTGTTCTCATCCGGCAGCTGTCCATCCACAGTATAAAATCGGTCGTTGATGCAGCGCATGGGATGCCGGGACAGAAAATCCCGGCAGTATTCCGGCTCTACGATTTTCCCCTTGTCATCGATCCAAACAGGGTTATTCATGGTATCGCTCCTCTCTCAGGCGGGCTTGTAATTTGCGGATGTATCCGTCTGCCGTTAGTTCGCTTACGACTTCGCTTCGTTCATAGGAATCGCCTTGCAGCAGGATGTCCAGCTGATACTCTGCCCAGGGCAGACGGTGGCAGGCTTCCACAAACCGCTCGTCCAGCACATCTTCCGGCGCTTGCGGTGCATATTGCCTTTCCCAATCCAGGAGCAACCGCCGATACTGGTTCAAAACAGAAAAGCACAGCTGCTCGTTCTCACGAAGCTGCTGTGCTTTGGTTTTCTGCTTCCATTTTTGACGAATGGATTCCGGCAAGGGCTTGTCCGGCGCAAGGTGAAAGTCCGACGCCAGTTTTCGGGCCGCATCATACAGCCGAAGGTCAAACAGTTTGGCAGTCAGGTCGATCACATCCCCGTGCTCCCCACAGGCAAAACAGTGGTAGTGGTCATCCGATACATACAGGCTCGGATGACGGTCATTGTGGAACGGGCACAACGCCATGCCATGGTGGTTGACATCGATTCCATACGTCTGCGCTGCTTCCTGTGTGTTGATACTGGCTTTCACCACTTCAAACAAATTCATACAGATTCCCTCCATTTCCTTTTTGATGGGGCAGTTTTCTCACCCCTCTGTATAGGTTATGGGGAAAATCGAAAAAAACAGGCTAATGGCATGACAAGCTGTTTTCAAAAAACATGACAAGAATTTAATTGTGTGCTATTATGAAAATAGAAAAACATGACAGGAGGGAGAAGATGGATCAGATCATCAACCATGCAGTTTTGTCGCTGGATTTCTGGCAGGACACCGTGACCTATGAGGGGTGTACCATGCCCGCAGGAACCATTGGCTGCGAGGTGCTGAACATCCCGGACAGTACCATTGAAAAGCTGGATGCTCCCTGCAATGTGCTGAACCAGCTGCTTCAGGGGATGAACACCGGTTCCGTGGATATGGAGCTGCTGCCGCAGGTGCAGCAGGCCGCTGGCGAGATCATCTCCTTTTTACAGGCCACGCCACCGTTCTCCCGCCTGAATCGAAGCTATTTTGAGCAAAAACTTACAGCCATCTTTTCCGAAGAATACATGGAAGATGCCAAAGCCTATTTGCAGCTTACCCAGCAGGAGCAGCTGATTTGTGCTTTGACTGGTCAGCACAGCAAGGCAACAATGCTCGTCCGAATAGCGCAGGTGCTGGGGCATTTGAGTTATTCTCTGGGGCAATACAAGGAGGCCCTGACGAAATTTGCAGAGCGGTTGAATGAACCCGGCTATGACCGTACCTCGGACGGTTATGCGGCAATGTTCGGACAGTTCTTCAAAGGTGAGCCAACTTTATCGCTAGATAACCCGGCCTGGATGACCCTGACCAATGCTTCGGTGCAGTATGTAGCCGCCACTCGACCCGGAAAGACGGAGCCTCAGCTGGTCAAGCGGATGCACTATGTCTCCTTTGTGGGGATGTTCCGTTCCGATCTGTTTGAGGGGCTTTGTGTGGGCCATGCACCCAAGAAATGCCCCATCTGCGGCAGATGGTTTCTCACCATTGACGCACGGCATACCAAATACTGCGGCGGTCTGACCCCCGGCGACCAGCAGGGACGGACGTGCCGACAAATCGGCAATCTGAGAGGCCGGGAGCAGCGGGAGCTTGCAGACGATCATCCCATTAAGGCAATTTATACCCGCCGTATGAACACCATCCTACAAAATACCCGCCGGGGAAAGCTGGATGAAGGAACGGCAGCAGCTATGAAAAAGCTGGCAAAAGATAAGATGCTTCGTGCGCTTTCAGATCAGCGTTATGCCAGCACTGTCTATGAGCAGGAAATGATCCAAGATGCACTTTTGAAGGCCGTACAAAAGAAATAAGCAGAGAAACATCCGAAAGGTGGTGAGGGAAAATGGATACAGCGTGGACATGGGAGCTGTCCGGCCACTGTGCCAAATACAGCTTTCTGACGGAATCCAAAGGCTTGACCATGCGGGAAGTGGAACGCATCTTTCAGCTTGACCCGGAACCGCCTGCCCATGAAAATCTGAATGATTATATCATTAAGGCTGTGCAGAGCCGCAATTTGCGCTGGTTTTCCTTTTTCCTGCACCACTATGAGAACCGGCTCAATGGACGTGTTCGCCGTTTCCTGCTGCGGGAGGGGCTGGATCGCTATGACCCGGAACGCTTTTTGGATTATAAAATGGGCTGTGTGCTTGCCATGCTGGATTGCCTCCGGGAATACGATCCCGCACAAGGAGCAGATTTTCTGACCTATGCCCATCATTTTATCGGGAACGCCCTTTTGACCTGCCGGATGCAGGAGGAGGCCGGTTCCTTTGAAAATGTGGATGAGTACAAAGCTGTGCGTGGGATTGCTTGGCTCTATAATCAATCCGGTCAGTCTGAACAGGCGGCAATCCAGAAATATGCCCAGAAAAACGGTTGTACCGAGGAAACCGCAGCAAAGTTTTTGGCATTGGCCAGACAAAATCGAAGCCGTGTTCCGTTTTATCAGACCATTCAGGATGAGGACAGCGAAGAAACCGGCGAGGATGTCAGCCGAGATAACCACTGGGACTATGCGGAGATTCTCTGGAACGGTATCCGGGCTGAAGCTGTCCGAGAAGCGTTTGAAAAGCTGAATTACCGGGAACAGACCCTTTTGGAAAAGAGAAACGCCATCTGTATGACCTGTGGGCGGGTCAGTCCCATCAGCACCCGGTTGACCTTTGAAGAACTGGCAGTCCTCTTTGAGGGCAGCACAGCCAGTGGTGCAGAACGGGCCTACCGCAAAGCCGTGGAGCATTTGGCCTATTTGCTGACAGAAGCCGGAGTGCTTCACATGATTCGCCTGAAACGCAAATCCCAGACCAAACGCAAAAAGAAAATCGCCGCCGCTGTCTACCTGTATCAGGTGGACAACGACGGCGAATGGGGTGAGATTTCGTTTGATTTTGAGGCTGGAACAGCGGAAATCATCCGGTTGGCAGAGTGGGATACGACAGTAAGTAAGAAATTTGCAAAACAGGCAATCTATCATTTGCAAACTTCTCCAAATCATAATCTGCCCAAAGATGGGATAATGATATTTGAAATATGATTCCCATATTTAAGGCTGAATATCTTCCGCCTTATTTATCGTCGTGCAGTTCTTTATACAGACGATCCGCCAAAGCTCTCATCACAGCCTGATACTTATCTGCATCCAAGAAGAGTTGCTCATATGCTGCGGTGTTCTCCATATAAGCTTCCTGTGCGGTTGTATCAAAAATCCCCGGAAAAAGACTTCTCTCATATACTTGGCGATCCTCGGTCTTTGCGGCTTTTTTGGCTTTAGAATCCTTACGCATTTTTTGAT
>USHP01000120.1 GCA_900554625.1 uncultured Eubacteriales bacterium
TAAATTTCTACCAGATGCCTATATCAATTTTGCGCATAACTCTTGACACTACCTTTCTCCCTCCCACTTTTTTCTTACTTAACTAAAATATAATGGGGAAGGATTGGGATTTGATAGGATGATGATAGGAAAGTGATGGGGTCTGCTCTTTTCACGAAGTGGAGTTCAGCAGAAGATAATGGGAATTGCCAAGGTCATTATGAGGAAAGAAAAAGAGCCTTATGTGGCACGGAAAATGTGTGCCACACAAGGCTCTATATTCTCATTTTTTCTTGGGATTTCAGAGGATGCCAAACTTTGCCTTTTTCAAGGGGTCAGACGATGCCCAGATTTCCCAAAAACATTTGGTATTATTCCCACTCAATGGTTCCGATGGGCTTGGGAGTCAGATCCATCAGGACACGGTTGATGCCTTCTACCTCGTGGGTAATCCGATCGGTGATGTGGTGCAGCAGGGGGTAGGGGATTTCCTCAATGGTAGCGGTCATAGCGTCAGTGGTGTTGACCGCACGGATGATGGCGGGCCAGCCTTCGTAACGCTTGCCGTCCTTCACGCCGACGCTCTTCATATCGGGCACAGCGATGAAGTACTGCCAGACCTTGCCGGCCAGACCGTTCTTGTCAAACTCTTCCCGCAGAATGGCATCCGCTTCCCGCAGGGCTTCCAGACGATCCCGGGTAATGGCGCCCAGGCAGCGCACACCCAGACCGGGACCGGGGAAGGGCTGACGGTAAACCATACCATGAGGCAGACCCAGAGCCTCGCCGACCACACGAACTTCGTCCTTGAACAGCAGCTTCACAGGCTCTACCAGCTCAAACTTCATGCCCTCGGGCAGACCGCCCACATTGTGATGGGCCTTAACGCCGTCGGATTCCAGAATGTCGGGATAAATGGTACCCTGAGCCAGGAAGTCAATCCCTTCCAGCTTCCGGGCTTCGTCGTTGAATACCTCGATGAACTCAGCGCCGATAATCTTACGCTTGGTTTCGGGATCGGAAACGCCGGCCAGCTTGTCCAGGAAGCGGTCAACGGCATCCACATAAATCAGGTTGGCATCCATCTCGTCACGGAAAACCTTCACCACCTGCTCAGGCTCGCCCTTACGCAGAAGGCCGTGGTTGACATGAACGCAGACCAGCTGCTTGCCAATGGCCTTGATCAGCAGGGCAGCAACAACGCTGGAGTCAACACCGCCGGACAGTGCCAGCAGAACCTTCTTGTCGCCAACCTGCGCACGAATCTCGGCAATCTGTTCGTCGATGAACTTCTGTGCCAGTGCGGCATTGGTGATACGCTCCATGGACTCGGGACGTACATTAGTAGACATATTTCAGTACCCTCCAATTTAATATGAAATCGGCTTCAGAATTTATGAGGATATTATAATCTGTTTTTTTCTGTATTGCAAGAATTCCTTTTTCTTTTCGACAAGATTTTCCGGATATAACAATTCTTTCCCCATGGAGGAATGGGGGTTTATTGCAATTTGGTGGATATATGCTATAATGTAGCCATTATTCAAAAAAGAGGAGAGAAACTGCGGCACTTGTGAAGGATACAGTCAATCTTTGCAGGCCGTGTTTATCGGGAAAATGAAGTATCAGCGAATTTTAACCATCCAGGATATTTCCTGTGTTGGGCAGTGCTCCATAACGGTTGCGCTGCCGATTTTGTCCGCCTGTGGGCTGGAAACCTGTATTCTGCCTACGGCGCTGCTGTCTACCCATACCGGAGGATTTGGAAAACCGGCGGTCGTCCATTTTGATGGGTCTCTGGAAGAGATCTGGCGCCATTGGCAGCAGTGTGGTATCGAATTTGATGGAATTCTGGTGGGGTATCTGGGCAGTATTGGTGCGGTGGAAACAGTGGGAGAAATCCTGAACACCATGCTGGCGCCGGGAGGCATTTCGGCCGTTGACCCGGCGATGGCAGATCACGGAAAGCTGTACGCCGGATTTGATGAAGCCTACATCCACGCCATGAAGGAACTGTGCAATCAGGCGCAGGTGATTTTGCCCAACGTAACGGAAGCGGCCCTGCTTTCCGGCGTAGCGTATCAGGAGCACTGGTCGGAAGAAGAGCAGGAACAGCTTCTTTCCGGATTTTCTCAGGATTGTGTGGTTCTGACGGGAGCCACATCCGGGGAAGAGGAAACCGGCGTGCTGCTGCGGCAGAACGGGCAGTTTCTGCGTTACAGTCACCGTAGGATTTCGCAGAATTTCCACGGTACGGGAGACATTTTTGCAGCCTGCTTTACCGGCGCGCGGATGCAGGGAAAGGATGCCTTTGCTGCTGCTAAACTGGCTGCGGATTTTACCTGTCGGTGCATTGAAGACACGGTGCAAAGTCCCGCGCATTGGTATGGGGTAAAGTTTGAACCCAACCTGCCCATGCTGATGAAATTGCTGGAGGAAGAATCGGACCGAAATATTTGACCGGGGGATATTTTCCGTAAGTTATTGACAAATTTTATATTTGTGGTAAAATGCAGAAGATATGCAAAAACATTGCGGAAACCAAGCAAGGGTGAAGTCTTTAGCGAGAGGGGATTTGGTGTAAGCCCTCGGCCTGACCTTGCAAGCCACTTCCTGCGTTGCCCGGGATGACCGGGACGGGTGCTCCCGTTATCGAGCGGCTAAGATGTCTGATGTTTTCAGACGAATTAGGGTGGTACCGCGACTTTCCGTCGCCCCTATTGCTGGGGGCGGCGTTTTTTACGGCCATCGAAGCGTTTAACAGTAAAATTTTTTGTGTGATACACACCAAAATGGAGGTAAACAACCCATGAATCCCAAACCCTACGGCGTAAATGAACTGCGCGAGATGTTCCTGTCTTTCTTTGAAAGCAAGAATCATCTGCGCCTGCCCAGCTTTTCTCTGATTCCTCAGAACGATGCGTCCTTGCTGCTGATCAACTCCGGCATGGCACCCATGAAGCCCTACTTCACCGGTGAAGTGGAGCCTCCCCGTCATCGGGTCTGCACCTGCCAGAAGTGCATCCGTACCGGCGATATCGAAAACATCGGTAAGACTGCCCGTCACGGCACATATTTCGAAATGCTGGGCAACTTCTCCTTCGGAGACTACTTCAAGCGGGAAGCCATCACCTGGAGCTGGGAGTTTTTGACCAAGGTGGTTGGCCTGGACGAAAACCGCCTGTATCCTTCCATCTACGAAAATGACGACGAAGCCTTCGAGATCTGGAACAAGGAAGTGGGCGTACCTGCGGAGAAGATTTTCCGCTTCGGCAAGTCCGATAACTTCTGGGAACACGGCTCCGGCCCCTGCGGCCCTTGCTCCGAAATCTACTATGACCGGGGCGAAAAGTACGGCTGCGGCAAGGAAGGCTGCACCGTTGGCTGCGACTGCGACCGGTACATGGAAGTGTGGAATAACGTGTTCTCCCAGTTCAATAACGACGGCAACGGCAACTATACCGAACTGGCTCAGAAGAACATCGACACCGGCATGGGCCTGGAGCGTTTGGCAGTTGTCTGCCAGGATGTAAACTCCCTGTTCGATGTGGACACCGTCATGAACATCACCAATAAGGTGACGGAACTGACCGGTGCTTCCTACGGCCAGAGTGTGAAGATGGACGTGTCCCTCCGGGTCATTACCGACCATATCCGGGCATCCACCTTTATGATTGCCGACGGTGTACTGCCCAGCAACGAAGGCAGAGGCTACGTCCTGCGCCGTCTGCTGCGTCGGGCTGCCCGTCATGGCAAGCTCCTGGGCGTCAACCATCCCTTCCTGTACCAGGTGGTGGAGACGGTAATCCGGGAGAACGAAGACCACTACACCTACCTGCGGGAGCGGGCAGACTACATTACCAAGGTTGTCAAGGTGGAAGAAGAGAACTTCGCCCGCACCATTGACGGCGGCATGGCCATTTTCTCCACCATGCTGGCTGAGCATAAGGCCAAGGGAGAAACCGAATTCTCCGGCGCCGATGCTTTCAAGCTGTATGATACCTACGGTTTCCCCATTGACCTGACCCTGGAAATGGTGGCCGATGAGGATATGACCCTGAACCAGCAGGAGTTTGCCCAGCTGATGCAGGAGCAGAAGGATCGTGCCCGGGAAGCCCGGAAGGCTCTGGGCGATTTGGCTTGGGCAGGCATTGATCTGGGCCTGGATAATACCCCCACCACCTTTGTGGGCTACACCCAGAACAACTGCGACGCCAAGGTGCTGGCTGTCTGCGTTGGAGAGGAAGTGTCCGGCACCATCGCCGGCGGCGAAAGCGGCATCATTGTCCTGGACAAGACTCCCTTCTATGCAGAAATGGGTGGCCAGGTGGCAGACCAGGGCGTGATTCTGGTGGGCAACAGCCGCTTCCATGTCACCAATGTTCAGAAGGACAAGGGCGGCAAGTACCTGCACTACGGCAAGATGGCCAGCGGCTCCATTAAGGTGGACGACATGGTCTGCGCATCCATCGATGTTGAGCGCCGTAAGGCCATTATGCGTGCCCACTCTGCCACTCACCTGCTGCAGAAGGCTCTGCAGAGCGTGCTGGGCGACCATGTGCACCAGGCCGGTTCTTTTGTGGAGCCGGATCACCTGCGGTTTGACTTTACCCACTATTCCGCATTGACCCCGGAGGAACTGTCCAAGGTCAATGCCATTGTCCAGAACGCCATTCTGGAGGGCTATCCTGTTGATATCAAGGAAATGCCCATTGAAGATGCCAAGGCCATGGGCGCTACGGCTCTGTTCAGCGAGAAGTACGGCGATACCGTTCGGGTTGTCAATATGGGCAACTATTCCATCGAACTGTGCGGCGGTACCCACCTGGACAACACCGCCAAGGTTGGCCCCTTCAAGCTGCTGAGCGAAGGCTCCGTTGCTTCCGGTGTCCGTCGAATTGAGGCCATCACCGGCAAAGCTTGCCTGGATCGGATGGAGAAGAATCAGCAGATGCTGTTCGAGGCAGCGGCCAAGCTGAAGACCAAGCCCGACGAACTGATGTCCCGGATTCAGTCCTATCTGGAAGAAGTGAAGGAACTGAAGAAGACCATCGAGCATTATAAGTCCAAGGAAGCCTCCGGTGAAGTGGAGCGGTTCCTGTTCGGCTCTCACAACGTGGGAGGCTTCAAGGTGCTGACCGTTACCGTGCCGGATGCGGACGCTGCCAAGCTGCGTCAGATGGGTGACATGCTCCGGGAGAAAGACCCCAAGGTCGTGGCAGTTCTGGCAACGGTTCACGATGACAAGCCCACCTTCCTGGCGGTTTGCGGCAAGGATGCGGTGGCTGGCGGTATCAAGGCTGGCGAACTGGTGAAGCTGGTCTGCACCACCTGCGATGGCTGCGGCGGCGGCAAGCCGGACTGCGCCATGGGCGGCGGCAAGAGCGTGACCAAGGTGGATAACGCTTTGGCCATGGTTGACGACTACGTGGTATCCAAGATTCAGTAACGTTCGGAAAGGGCACTGCCAAACGGCGGTGCCCTTTTGACCTGTTATAAACTGGAAAGGAGGCGCAGGCAATGCGCAAATTGATGTGGCTGACCCTGGGATTTGGACTTGCCTGCGCCCTGTGCGCCTACTGGCTTGGAAACGGCAGTGTACTTGCGTTGGCAGCCTTTGCCTGGGCAGGTTTTCTCGCCATCCGGCAGAGACGACTTTCCCGGCTGGGGCTGCTGGTTTGGGGATTGGCCGCCGGATGCAGCTGGTTTTGCTTGTTTCATATGTGGTTCCTGAATCCGGTGATTTCCTTGGATGGCAATCAGAAACCTGCTGTGATTTGTGCACAGGACTACAGTGTCCCAACGAAGTATGGCAGCGGTGTGTCGGGCAGAATGGAGTATGAGGGGAAATCCTATGCGGTATATGCCTACCTGGACGGAAACCAGCAAATCTGCCCGGGAGATACCGTAAGTGGAACCTTTCGCTTTCGTGTAACCGTACCAGGAGGCGAGGAGGAAGCAACCTATCATCGAGGCGATGGCGTGTTTTTGCTGGCATATCAGGAAGATGAAATTGCCATTACCCGCTGCCGGAACCTTTCCTGGCGGGAGTATCCTGCTGTATTGCGAAAAGAAGCGGGGAAACTTCTGGAGGAAACCTTTCCGGAGGATACATACCCCTTTGCCAAAGCCCTGCTTCTGGGCGATACGGAGGACCTGGACTATAAAACGGATACCAATTTGAAAATCAGCGGCATCCGGCATGTGGCAGCAGTTTCCGGACTGCATGTATCGATTTTGTTTGCCTTGCTCAGTTTCGTCACATTCCGTAAACCATTTCTAACGGCACTGCTGGGATTTCCGCTGTTGTTGCTGTTTGCTGCTACGGCAGGGTTTACACCCTCTGTCAACCGGGCGTGCAT
>USHP01000121.1 GCA_900554625.1 uncultured Eubacteriales bacterium
CCGGGGCAGGGACAACGTGTGCCGCTGCGCCGCCGTTTTCATGGATTCTACGGACGGCAGCCATAGGGGATACTTTTGCTGCCCTTTTTGCAGGTGCACGGGCAGCCAGTAGCACCGAGAGAACACCAGTAGCCGCGCCGAACCCAATCCCAATGGGACTGACAGCAAACAGTGGGATCGTGAGAAACTCCCCGGCAACCGCGTACCGCAATACGGCGCACAATGCCCATGTGACCGCAATTCCCAGCCCCACGCCGATGGGAACTGCCGTAGAACACCATTGCAGGGCTTCCAGCCGCACCAGGTGCAGAATCTGTTTCTGGCTCGCGCCAATGCATCGCAGCATCCCGAAAAACTGGGTGCGCTGGGCGACACTGCTGTTGATGCTGCCTGCGATCATCAGCACCCCTGCAAAGAGAACCAGTAAGAACAGCATGAAGGCAACCAAATACAGCCCACCCATAAAGGCATTACTGCTGTAGCCGGTGATGCCCAGCAGGGCGGTATTTTCCGAAAGCTGTTCTTCCATGCAGTCGTATTGTTCTTTGACATCGGCAATGAACTGCCGGGCATTGACGCCGTCCCGAAGCTGGATGTAATAGGCTGTATCGCCGCATCCGAATTGTTCGCAGAAGGCATCGTATGGCATAAGTGCCACCACCGCATCGTATCGCAGGGAGCTGCCCTCCGCCATGAAGCCGCAGACGGTAAATTCCAGATTTCCGGTTGGTGTTCTGGCAGTCACGATATCTCCGATGGAATAGCCATAAATCCTGGCGGCATTTTCCGTCAGCAGGATCTCACCCGGTTTCTCGGGGAATCTCCCCTGGGTAATATAATCAAAAATTTCTGTGACGAAGGCCTTGTCCGCACCGCAGATACACAGCTTGTTGCTGCCGAGGTAGTATTCCTCATCGATTTTATAATTGACTGCGTCATAACGAGCTGCTGCGGCAACACCGCGCTGCCGGGCAATCCCTGCGGCAGCTTCCTCCGGGATGCCATGGAGCATAAAATGCCAGTTTCCGTGCTGGTCAATGGCGTGCTGTTTTTCCATGCGGATTCCCATATCTGCCATGGAGAATACCGAGGTGACCAGAAAAACCGCAATGAGAATACAGAAAACCGTCATGCGATTCTGCCGTTTCCGCACCTTTGCGGAAATGGGAATCAGGCTTAAATAGCTTTTCATTCCCGGCACCTCCCGAAATCCGTTAGGATACCGTCGGAGACCTGTAGCACCCTGTCCGCGATCTGGGCAATGCTGCGGTTATGGGTAATCATGATGATGGTCTGCTCGTATTTTTTCGATGCCTCTTTCAGAAGGGCAATGACCACGCTGCTGTTCCGGCTGTCCAGATTCCCGGTTGGTTCGTCGGCAAGAATCAGGGATGGGCGGGTGATCAGCGCACGACCAATGGCGACCCGCTGCTGCTGACCGCCGGAAAGCTGGCCCGGAAGGTGATTCCGCCGCTCTTTCAGATTCAGAAGGGAAAGCAGTTCTTCCAGATACTTCTTGTCCGGCTTCTGATAGTCCAGCAGCATGGGGAAGATGATATTCTGCTCCACGGTAAGCTCCGGCACAAGGTTGAAGGCCTGAAAGATGAAGCCAATATTCCGGCGGCGGAACACGGTGAGCTTTCGGTCATTCATGGAGAAGATATCCTTGCCGTCGATGATGACCTTGCCTGATGTGGGGGTGTCCAGCGCGCCGATCATGTTGAGAAGCGTACTTTTGCCGGAGCCGGACTCGCCAACCACCGCTACAAATTCGCCTTTGGGGACGGAAAATCTGACATTTTTCAAGGCGTGTACCGCCGTCTCGCCGCTGCCGTAGGTTTTGGAAAGGGACTGGACTTCCAATAAATCCATGTATAAGCACCTCTTTCAAAATTGGATTGTACCGAAAGTATACCAGCCGCACCTTACAGCAGCATTACGGGAATCCTACAATTCTGTAGGAATTCGGAAGCTGATTGTAAATGTGGTTCCCATTTCCAATTCGCTGTCCACGGTAATCGTGCCGTTATGGGCTTCGATAATCGCTTTTGCAAGGGGCAGACCCAGCCCGATGCCCTGGGTGTCCTGGGAAAAGCGGCTGCGGTAGAAGCGTTTGAAAATATGGTGCAGATCCTCCGGGTGAATCCCGCTGCCGTTGTCCTTGACGAGAATCTGAACCGCAGACGGCAGTTGACGCCACTCCATTTGAATGATGCCCCCTTGCGCCGTATGGTCGAGGGCGTTTTTTACCAGGTTGTCAATGGCTTCCAGCATCCAATCCCGGTCACAGGAAAGCCAGATGTCATCCTCCCCGGACAGAACAATCTCCTTTTGCTCCTGCTTTGCACGATAGGCAAAATGCAGCTCCACATCCCGCAGCAGTTCCGCCACATTTTCAGGATGCTTTTCAATGACGATGGAGCCGGCATCCAGCTTTGTAATCTTCAGCAGACTTTGCACCAACGTCTCAATCCGATCCAGCTCCTGCTCAGATATACTGCACCGGCGGCCTCCCGCCGGGCTTTCTTTGTCAAAGAGCATGGAACTTCATTGCCGGACCGTTGGAGCAAGGAAAGGGAGAGAAACATGCTCCGCAGGTTTTAGGCCGGCAGCACCTTAAAGCCCGTTACGATGCTGTGGATCAGCTTCGTTTCCAGCCTGAGCCGCATATCTTCATCGACATACAGGTATGTATTCCCGTATTCGTCCTTCAGCGGCCTGGTGGCAAGAGCCCGGATGTACTTCTGATAGTGAGCGACCACGGCGGCAAGGGCGTCCTCGTCGCCGTTCACGGCTGCCAGGATCACAGGCACCGGGATCGGTTTCACTTGTCCGTCCATTCAAATCCCTCCTTCATCAGATACTCGCGTAATTCTTTCAGCGTGGTAAGCCGCCGTTTGGATACAGTCTAATGGACGACGTTCAGCTTCTCGCTGATCTCGCGGTCCGTCATGCCCAGGAAGTAGGACAGCAGGATCACATCCCGCTTATCCTCCGGCAACTGTGCCAGAGCGTCGGCCAGAAGATCGCCGGTCACAACAACCGGGAGCCCCTGCACTTCAAAGACATGCTCGTCCATGAAATGCTTGTCCCAGGTGGCGGTCTGCTCCAGCTCGGAAGCTGTCAGCTCGCCCAGGGATTTTTCCCGGTCCCGGAGTCGGGTATATTCACGCTGAATATACCGGGCCTCATTCTTCAAAACCTTGACACAGAAAGCGCCAAACTGATTCTGAATACGCTGCTCATAGGAGTCTTTCATTTCCTCACCTCCCTTCGCGCCCGCAGGTGCGGGGTGGTGACTTCCTCCCTTTCGCCTCAGTAATGCAAGGTTTGCGATTTTGGCAACCGCGAAGGGAAGAAAATTTTTATGAAAGGCTCCGCTGGATGGCGAAGGCCCACATAAACAGAAAAAAGCGCCCATCTGCAAAATGCAGACGAGCGCAAATGAATTATAAGAGGTATTTACATGATTTGTGTGTTCATTTTCATGGGTAAAATATGCCTTGTAGGTATGTACACTTTTTTTGACAGGGAATTTCCTGTCAAATTATGTCGATGGCGTTCTCGTACCACAGCGACTCCCTCCTAAAGCCGCCGTGATCTGCCAGCGTCAGCGCGTCATTACTTTTGAGGGCAAAAGAAACGGCGGCCTTGATTTCTCAAAAGCCGCCGCTTCATAAGCGCGTGAAAAGGTATCTGCTGCACGACGGCTTTTTTTCTTTTGCCGTCGTGCGGCAGATAATTTCAATATTCGATTAGAGTATCGTTATTCGGCGTTAAATTCTACTAATATAACCTCAGGGCGGTTGTTGAACCGGATGGGGATTACACTATTACCCAGTCCCCGGCTTACAATCATATTCGTATTGCCCTCCGTGAAAAGCCCAGCATCATATCGTGGAAACAGCCCTTGATCTGGAGCAATTAACCCACCGATAAACGGTAGCCGAAATTGCCCACCGTGAGCATGACCACTTAATACCAGGTCAACACCACAGGCAGCATAAGTTTCAAATAGTTCTGGCCTATGTGAAAGCAGAATTGAATACACGGATTTCTGCTCATACATACCTTTTAGCTTTGTGCTGACCATTGCTGGAACTTCACCGAACAAACCTCCTTTAATAGTAAAATCGGGGTCGGCCAATCCAAGAAGTGTTATGGTTTCGCCGTTTCTTTCCAAATAGATTGCCTCGTCCTCCAGTATGACAGTGCCGACTGCTTCAAGTCTATCTTTCAATATGGCATAATCAGAGCTACTTGCTTCATGGTTGCCTGTCACATAGTAGGTCGGTGCAATTTGCGTGGCTCCTTTCGCGAAATCAATTGCAACTTCCATATTTGTGTGCTGGGCGTCTGTTATCACGATAATGTCGGGCTGGCACTCAGACAACATTTGCAGTAGAGTTGTATTGCCCTCTCCAAACTCTGTGTTGTGTAAATCAGATACATGGGCGATACGGTAGCCTGAAAACGAGGACGGCAAGCGAGGGCTGGAAACAGAAAACTCACTCATAATCACCGCCTTATTTCCCCATATCGTCCAAACACCGAGAAAAATACATATCAACACCACACCTATTAGTATCAGACGCTTTTTCTTTCCCAATTTCTTTTTATGCGACACAACTTCACCTCCTTCCATATGCTAACTGGAATTTTTGAAGATTCCATAAAGATTAGAAAAAAGGGCGGCTAAAGCCACCCTTTCCCAATATCGCGTGTCAGTAAGGAATTTGTATTGTAACTTTCGCTCCGCTCGCAACAGCAGAATTTTCTAAGATGATTTTTCCACCGTGTTTTTTTGCTATGGATGCCGCAGCATACAGGCCGATACCATAATGAGATTTTGAGTTTCGACTACCCAGACCGGCGCCCAGGGCCACCACGAGAGTCTGCAAAACACCAACTGCGCTGTTGAAAAAATCCATAGATAAAATCCTCCTAAAAATGTGTTTGATTTATTCGTTTACGTCGATCTCGTACACATCGAAGCGGTCCGTGGGTTTTACAACCGCACGCTGCTTCTTCATGTACCGTTCCATGTCAAAGACATTTTTAGGGTCGGCGTCGGCCGTGTACTTGTAGTTTGGATGCTTTGTCAGGTCGTACTTGTCCGATAAAAACGGACGCACACCCCGCAGCATGAAGATACACTTGCCGCCGTCCATGACTGCCAATTCGTCCTGGGTCATCAACTCCTTTCCTAACTTTTGATAATTAAGGCCATGAGAAATCTGGGTGCCCCGGTTTTCGGACTGGTTGTAGAGATCAATGGTCTCTTTTCCCAGCAGTTCCGAAATCTCTTTGAGCGTGGACTTCTCCTTGCCTCCCAAAAACAAGGTGCTGTCGCAATTACCGACGATGGTATCCGCCGCATCCTTGTAGATGGTCTTTAACTGGCTCTGCGA
Organism: uncultured Eubacteriales bacterium; assembly: GCA_900554625.1. GTDB lineage: Bacteria > Bacillota > Clostridia > Oscillospirales > Oscillospiraceae > Faecousia. The sequence continues at coordinate 5,412 of USHP01000121.1, forward strand.
CTGCAAAATAATAGAAGCCGATATCTCACGGCTTCGGATGGTGGCGATCAGCTTATCGAAGTTTGGTATCTGGCCGATGTTGGCAAACTCGTCCAGGATCAGGCGGACATGGACAGGCAACCGCCCGCCGTAGAAGTCATCCGCCTTGTCGCAGAGCAGGTTGAAAAGCTGGCTGTACATCAGGGCGGCCACAAAGTTGAAGGTGCTGTCCGTGTCCGAAATGATGACAAACAGCGCCGTCTTTTGGTCGCCCAGGGTATCCAGTTCCAGTTCGTCATATTCCATCAGGTCCCGGAGCTCTTTGATATCGAACGGGGCTAACCTGGCCCCGCAGGAAATCAGTATGCTTTTTAGAGTTTTGCCCGCCGCCATTTTGAACTTGCGGTACTGCTTCACCGCGAAATGGTCCGGCTCCTTTTTCTCCAACTGCTGAAAGAGGATATCAACGGGGCTTTGGTATTCCTCATCGTCCTCCCTTGCTTCGCTGGCGTTGATCAGATCCAGAAGGGTGATGAAGTTGCGTTCTTCCTCCGGGGCTTCGTACCAGATGTAGCCGATCAGGGCCGAATAGTACAGGCGCTCGGCCTTGACCCAGAAATCCTCGGAACTCTTTTCGCCCTCGCCCTTCGTGTTCAGAATCAGGGCATTGACCAGCTTTAAGATATCCTTCTCGGAGCGGATGTATGCCAATGGGTTATATCTCATGGACTTTTTGAAGTTAATGAGGTTCAGGCACTTGATCCGGTATTTCTTCCGCTCCAGGAAGGAACCGATCTCCGGCAGGAGGGTCCCTTTCGGATCGGTGCAGACATACGAGGAATGGGCTTGCAGCAGCGAGGGCTTGCAGAAGAACCGCGTCTTGCCCGATCCGCTGCCTCCGATGACC
>USHP01000122.1 GCA_900554625.1 uncultured Eubacteriales bacterium
CTACTGCCGGCGACACCCGTCTGGGCGGCGACGACTTCGACCAGAGAATCATGGATTACCTGGTTGCCGAGTTCAAGAAGGCTGAGGGCATCAACCTGGCCAGCGACAAGGTGGCTATGCAGCGTCTGAAGGAAGCCGCTGAGAAGGCCAAGATCGAGCTGTCCGGCGTGACCAGCACCAACATCAACCTGCCTTATATCACCGCTGACGCCACCGGCCCCAAGCACCTGGACGTCACCCTGACCCGTGCTAAGTTCAACGAGCTGACTGCTGATCTGGTAGAGCGCACCATGAAGCCTGTCCGTCAGGCCATGTCCGACGCCGGACTGTCCGCTTCCGACCTGAATAAGGTGCTGCTGGTTGGCGGTTCCACCCGTATCCCCGCTGTGCAGGACGCCGTGAAGACCATTACCGGCAAGGAAGGCTTCAAGGGCATCAACCCCGACGAGTGCGTGGCTGTGGGCGCTGCCATCCAGGGCGGCGTGCTCACCGGCGATGTGCAGGACATCCTGCTGCTGGACGTCACTCCCCTGTCTCTGGGCATTGAGACCATGGGCGGTGTGTTCACCCGTCTGATTGACCGCAACACCACCATCCCCACCCACAAGAGCCAGATCTTCTCCACCGCCGCTGACGGCCAGACCTCCGTTGAGGTTCACGTCCTCCAGGGCGAGCGGGAAATGGCCGCTTACAACAAGACTCTGGGCCGCTTCCAGCTGGGCGGCATCGCTCCGGCTCCCCGCGGTGTGCCTCAGATTGAGGTTACCTTCGACATCGACGCCAACGGCATCGTGAAGGTCTCCGCCAAGGACCTGGGCACCGGCAAGGAGCAGCAGATTTCCATCACCGCTTCCACCAACCTGAGCCAGGAGGACATCGACAAGGCTGTCCGCGAGGCTGAGCAGTACGCCGCCGAAGACAAGGCCCGTAAGGAAGAGGTCGACACCCACAACATGGCCGACCAGACCGTTTACCAGACTGAAAAGACTCTGAACGAGCTGGGCGACAAGATTTCCGCCGACGAGAAGGCTTCCATCCAGAGTGCCATCGACAAGCTGAAGGAAGTCAACAAGGGCAGCGACATCGCCGCCATCAAGGCAGCCACCGAGGAAGTCCAGAAGGCCTTCTACGCTGTCAGCGAGAAGCTGTACCAGCAGGCCGGTCCTCAGGACGGCGGCGCTCAGGGCGGCAGCTACCAGAAGCCCGGCGACGACGGCGTTGTGGACGCAGACTACGAAACCGTTGACTGATTCACCCCAGAAAAGGGGCGGCCGTAAGCCGCCCCTTCTTGGTGTATCAGCGCCTTTGCAGGCTTTTGAGGAGAATTGAAGTGTATGGCAGAAAATAAACGTGATTACTATGAGGTGCTGGGTGTCAAGAAGGATGCCAGCCCTGAGGAAATAAAGAAGGCCTACCGCAAAAGCGCCATGAAGTACCACCCGGACCGAAACCCCGGCAACAAGGAAGCCGAGGAAAAGTTCAAAGAGGTGGGCGAGGCCTACGAGGTTCTTTCCGATGAAACCAAGCGGCAGCGCTACGACCAGTTCGGCTTCGCCGGCGTAGACCCCAACTTCGGTGCCGGTGCCGGCGGCCCGGGCTATGGCGGCGGTTTCGGCGGATTCGGAGACTTCGGCGACCTGGGAGATATTTTCGGCGAATTCTTCGGCGGCGGCAGCCGTCGTGGCTCCGCCCAGAATGCACCCCGCCGGGGTGAAAATGTCATGGCCCGGCTGGAGCTGACCTTTGAAGAAGCGGCCTTCGGCTGCGAGAAGGAAGTGGCTGCCCAGCGGATTGAAAACTGCGCCGCCTGTAACGGCACCGGCTCCGCCGACGGGGTGATCGAAACCTGTCAGCAGTGCCGTGGTACCGGCCAGGTTCGCACGGTGCAGAACTTTATGGGTATGCAGATGCAGTCCAGCACCACCTGTCCCAGCTGTAACGGTCGGGGCAAGGTCATCAAGACCCCCTGCAACACCTGTAAGGGCAAGGGCAAGGTCCGCCGTACCAAGCGGGTCAAGGTCAAGATTCCCGCCGGTGTGGATGCCGGACAGAGCGTCCGCGTCCGTGGCGAAGGCTGCGTCGGCAGCAATGGCGGTGTCAATGGCGATCTGCTGGTGGAAATCTACATCAAGCGCCATCCCATCTTTACCCGGGAGGACTACGACGTTCTGTGTGAGGTGCCCATCACCTTCACCCAGGCAGCCCTGGGCGCAGAAATTGAAGTACCCACCCTGGATGGCCGGGTGAAGTTTGACCTGCCCGAGGGAACCCAGACCGGCAAGGAATTCGTCCTGCGGGATAAGGGCATTCCGGAAGTGGGCAATCCCCGCCGCCGGGGCAGCCACCGCTTCACCGTGGTGGTGGAGACGCCTACCCATCTGACCAAGGAGCAGAAGGATCTGCTGCGGCAGCTGGACGGCACCATGGACGAAACCCCCAAGCGAAAAAAATTCATCGACACCCTGAAAGATTTCTTTGATTGATTGCAAAAACCCAGATCGGGCACTTGTGTCCGGCCTGGGTTTTCTGTATAATGGAGAAAAAACCAGGAGGGAACCACTATGAAACGGACGGAATACATCAGCTGGGATGAATACTTTATGGGAATCGCCATGCTGGCAGCCAAGCGCAGCAAAGACCCCAACACCCAGGTGGGCGCCTGTATTGTTTCCCAGGACAACATCATCATTTCCACCGGCTATAACGGCATGCCCAAAGGCTGCTCCGATGACGAATACCCCTGGGAGCGGGAAGGGGAAAATACCAAGTACCCCTATGTGGTCCATGCGGAGCTGAATGCCGTCCTCAACGCCAACGGCCGGGACCTGCGGGGAAGCAAACTATATGTGGCGTTGTTTCCCTGCAACGAATGCGCCAAGGCCATTATCCAGAGCGGGGTGAAGGAAGTGTACTACCTGTCGGATAAGTATGCCGACTCCCTGGCTACGCTGGCATCCAAGCGGATGATGGACTCCGCCGGTGTCAAATATATCCAGCTGCGGACGAATCTCAAATCCATCACCCTGGACTTTATCCCCGAGGAAGAGCGTAGATAAACGGAATTTTCCTCTGGTAGGTGGTAAAGTGTAATCCAAAAGCCTCGCAGAGTTTGCCGCCCATGGCGGCAAAGAATGTCTAATCTATGTTCCGCCGGGGCGCGTACCTGGCGGAACATACTTTACAGGCTGCAAGTGTGGAATTTCTCCCCTATTGGGGGAGAAATTATGCACGCAGCAGGCTGCAAAAGTTTGTCGGGAAAGCCCGCGAGGGTTTTCCCGACAGTTTCTCACCGCCGGTATCGGCGGCGATTGTTTGTCTTTACAAAATATTCATAGCTGGGCCATTGATAAACCGGGTGTGCGGTGGTAGACTGTATGTTGACTTTTTATGGCTAGGAGCATAGTATGTGGAAATTTTCGGTTAAAAAGCCGCTGACGGTGTTTGTCGCGGTGATTGCGGTGCTGGTATTGGGCGTGGTGGCCTATACCCGGATGACTCCGGATCTGCTGCCCAATATGGACTTTCCCTATGTGATTATTGTCACTACCTACCCCGGCGCCAGCCCGGAAAAGGTGGAGACGGAGATCAGCAAACCCATGGAGCAGGCCATGTCCACCCTGGAGCATATCCAGCAGGTCAGCTCCACCTCCAGTGAAAACGCCAGTATGGTCATGCTGGAATTTCAGGAGAAGGTGAACATGGACACCATCGGTGTGGACATTCAGCAGAAGATCACCAGCCTGTCCGCCGGTTGGGAGGATACGGTGGGTGCCCCCATTGTGCTGAAGATCAACCCCTCCATGCTTCCGGTGGAAGTGGCGGCGGTATCCATGGAAGGAAAAGATACCATCGCTCTGACGGAATTTCTGGATGAAACCCTGATGAACCGTCTGGAGGGTATTCCCGGCGTGGCGAGAGTGACTGCCACCGGCAAAATCCAGAAGCAGCTGCATGTGGTGCTGGAGCAGGAGAAAATTGACGCTCTGAATGAGAAAATCATCGCTGCTGTCAACGGGGAACTGGATGACGCCCAGCAGGAGCTGGAAGAGCAGAAGCAGGATCTGCAAAACGCCAAGGGCCAGATGAGCAATGCACAGTCCCAGCTCGATGCCGGTAAAGACGCGCTGATTGACCAGACCGCCGCCGGACAGGCAGAGCTGGATCAGAAGCAGGCAGAACTGCTGACCATGAAAACCGCACTGCAAGCCCAGATTATGGCATTGCAAGCGGTGGCACACCAGCTGGAATCCGGTATCCAGGGACTGAAAGACCTGCTGCAGCTTCGCCAGTCCGTGGCGGCGCTGGAAGTGCAGATTCAGCAAATCAAGACTCTGCAGGCCCAGCTGGAGGGACAGCCCACATATGCCGAATTGCAGACGGCGGCCCAGGAAGCCAATACCAAGTACACCGTGGCCCAGACCGCTGTCACCACTGCCCAGGCTGCCTATGACGCTGCCCAAATAGCCTATCAGATTGCAGAGGAAGCGTTAAAAGCTGACCCGGCGAATGAAGACCTGAAAAAAGAGCTAGAAGAAGCTACCAAGGTACGTGACGAGACCAAAATGAAGTTCGATGAGGCAACTGCTGCCCTTGAACCACTGACGCAGGAGAAGGAAAAAGCAGATGCCGCCCTTGCGGAGCGGGAAAAAGCCTATACCGATATCGGCCTGGAGCCGGGTACCGACCTTACTGTGGCACTGGTCACTGCCGAAGGCAGCTATCAGGCGGCAAAGGCTTCCCTGACCGCCGCCGAAGCCCAGCTGGGACTGGCGGATGCTACCGACGAGGAAATTCTCGCCCTGATTGCCGAACTGGAAGCCCAGCTGGCTACCACCAACGCTTCCCTTGCGGAACTGAAGAAGAACCTGGAGGGGGTGGAAAGCGGCGAAGTGCAGCTGCAGGAAGCTGCCAAGGCCCTGGAAAGAGCCAAAGCCGAAGGCATGCTGGAAATCAGCACTGCCGCCGGCAAACTGGTTGCCAGCTCCGCTTCTCTGGATATGGCCCTGAAGCAGATTGAAAGCGGCATGGATACCATCGAGGACAGCCGGGAAGACGCCCTGCGCCAGTCTGACCTGAACAAAATCATTACCATGGACATGGTGACCCAGATTCTCACCGCTCAGAACTTTGCCATGCCCGCCGGCTATGTGGAGCAGGAAGGGGTCAACTACATGGTCTCCATCGGTGACGAGATTACCGATCTGGAAACCCTGCAGAACCTGCTGCTGTTCGATTTGGGTATGGAGGGGGTTGACCCCATTTGCCTGAAGGACGTGGCCACGGTAATGGTCACCGACAACCGAAACGAAACCTACGCCAAGCTCAACGGACAGGACAGCGTGATGCTCTCTTTTGAGAAGCAGAGCACCTACGCCACAGCCGAAACCACCAACAACATCCAGGCCCGGTTCCGGGAGCTGGAGCAGCAGTACCCGGGACTGAAGTTTGTGGCCCTGATGAACCAGGGCGACTATATCTACCTGATCGTCAATACCATTCTCAGCAGTTTGCTGCTGGGCGCGGTGTTTGCCATTCTGGTGCTGTACCTGTTCCTGCGGGATCTGCGGCCTACCTTCATTACCCTGTGCGCCATTCCCATCAGCGTGATTTTTGCCATTGTTCTGATGTACTTCTCCGGGGTGACCATCAACATGATTTCCCTGTCGGGTCTTGCCGTGGCGGTGGGCATGCTGGTGGACAATTCCGTGGTGGTCATTGAAAATATCTACCGCCTCCGGGCCAAGGGGGCCACTGTGATTCAGGCCGCCGTGTCCGGCGCGGGACAGGTGGCGGGGGCGGTTACCGCATCTACCCTGACCACGGTCTGCGTATTTTTGCCCATTGTATTTGTCGAGGGTATTACCCGGCAGCTGTTTACCGACCTGGCTCTGACCATGACCTATTCTCTGTTGGCCAGTCTGATTGTGTCGCTGACCCTGGTGCCTGCCATGGCATCCGGCATGCTTCGCAAAGAGCACACCACCAAGGCCGGTTTCCTGGAGACCAAACTGCTGCCTGCCTATGAGAAAAGCGTCCGCTGGGCACTGGGTCATAAGGCCATTGTGCTGATTTCCTGTGCCGTGCTGCTGGTGGTTACCGCGGTCGCCAGCCTGGTTCAGGGCTTTATCTTCATGCCCACCATGGATATGCCCAATATCAGCGTCAGCATCACCATGCCGGAGGATAGCACCATGGAAGAGGCTGTGGAGCTTTCTGACGAAGTGCTGCAGCGGATTTCCCAGGTAGAGGGCATCGCCACCGCCGGTGCTATGA
>USHP01000123.1 GCA_900554625.1 uncultured Eubacteriales bacterium
GTTCTACCAGAACGGTACCTGGGAATACGCAGGTCTGCTGGAAGCTGGCATGAACAGCGAAGATCTGGCCATGATTCCCATCTACTGCGGCGTGGAAGGTGAAGAAGAGGCCGGCCTGTGCTCCGGCACCGAGAACTGCTGGGCTGTGAACTCCCAGGTTTCCGAGGCCGATCAGCAGGCTTCCCTGGACTTCCTGTACTGGCTGGTTACCGACGAAGTGGCTGCCCAGAAGATGGTCGACACCCTGGGTGCTCTGCCCTTCAAGAGCGCTCCGGAACCCACCAACGTGTTCCTGGCTGACGGCAACCGGATGCTGGAAGAGGGCAAGTACACTGTGACTTGGGCCTTCAACCACACCCCCAACGTCGGCTCCTGGAGAGCTACCGTTGTCACCGCTCTGGCTGCTTACTCTGCTGATCCCACCGATGCCAACTGGGAGCAGGTTGTCTCTGCTTTCGTTGACGGCTGGGCCATCGAGTACAACATGGTCAACGGCTAATTACCAAACTAAAACAGGGGCGGGCAAATGCCCGCCCTTTCCCAAAATTGCTTTTGGACAGTGGGAAGAAACTTGATGCAAGCCTCTGCCCATTGCCCAAAAGCAAGAAACCACATCCATTATGAAAGAGAGGGAGATCATCTTGGCGAAAAGCAAACGCTCTGTCAATCTGGTGCAGCGCCCCATCCGGCGGTTTGCCCCCGTTTTCATTTTACCTACGTTTCTTGCATTCGTCATCGGCTTTGTCTGGCCCTTCCTGCAAGGTATTTACCTGTCCTTCTGCAGCTTCAATACCCCCAAAGATGCCAAGTGGGTGGGCTTTAGCAATTACGTAAAAGCGTTTCAGGACCCCGGCTTTGCCAACGCCTTCTGGAACACGGCAGCTTTCGCGGTGGTGTCCATCATTCTGATTAACGTGGTGGCCTTCTTCATCGCCTTTGCCCTGACCCAGAAAATGCGGGGCGCCAATCTGTTCCGTACCGTGTTCTTCATGCCCAACCTGATCGGCGGCGTGGTGCTGGGCTACATCTGGAGCATGATCTTCGACGGCATTCTGAAAAATTACGGCACCTATCTCACCGCCAACGGCACCTACGGTTTCTGGGGCCTGGTGATTCTGGTAGCCTGGCAGCAGATCGGTTATATGATGATTATTTACATCGCGGGACTCCAGGCCATTTCCGAGGATATGCTGGAGGCCGCCCGGATGGACGGCGCCACCGGCAGACAGACCCTGTTCCAGGTCATCATCCCCAACGTGATGCCCTCCATCACCACCTGTACCTTCCTGACTCTGACCAACTCCTTCAAGATGTTCGACCAGAACCTGGCCCTGACCGGCGGCCTGCCCAGCGTGATTCAGGACGGCGCCAAGGTCAACATCACCGAACTGCTGGCGCTGAACATCTACTCTACTTACAATATCAATAAGAGCTGGCACGGCGTGGCCCAGGCCAAGGCTGTGATATTCTTCATCCTGGTGGCTGTGCTGGCTATCTCCCAGCAGGCCGCTACCCGCCGTAAGGAGGTGCAGCAGTAATGAAAAAATCGTCCCAGTATTCTAACCTGAGTAAGGTCATGACCGTTTTGTTTGCCCTGCTGTCCATCGCTTGGCTGATTCCCATTTTTGAGGTGGTCATCAACTCCTTCAAGGCAAACAGCTTCGTCAACCTGGAGCCCTTCGCACTGCCTACGGCGGAGTCTTTTGTTGGTTGGGCCAACTACATCAAGGGCATGACCTTCGGCAACTACCCCTTCTTCCGGGCGGCTTTTTACAGCTTCTTTATTACCATCGTCTCCGTTGCCCTGATTCTGCTGTTCTGCTCCATGTCCGCCTGGTACATTGCCCGGGTCAACAGCACCATTTCCAAGGTGTTCTACTACCTGTGCCTGTTCTCCATGATCGTTCCCTTCCAGATGGTCATGTTCACCCTGACCTTTACCGCTGACCAGCTGAATCTGAACACCCCCTTCACCATTCCCGTGGTTTATCTGGGTTTCGGCGCAGGACTGGCCATCTTTATGTTCCTGGGATTTGTCAAGGGACTGCCTCTGGAAATTGAGGAAGCGGCAGCCATCGACGGCTGCGGCCCCCTGCGCACCTACTTCAACGTGGTACTGCCCATGCTGAAGCCCACCCTGATTTCCGTGGGCATTCTGGAACTGATGTGGGTGTGGAATGACTATCTGCTGCCCTATCTGGTTCTGGATCGGACCAAGTATATGACCATCCCCATCCTGGTGCAGTATCTGAAAGGCAGCTACGGCACCGTGGATCTGGGCGCCACCATGGCGGTGATTATGATGAGCATCATCCCCATCATCGTCGCCTACATGTTCTGCCAGAAGCACATCATCAAGGGTGTGGCAGCCGGCGCCGTGAAGGGATAACAATCCATTTGCCGAAAGCGAGGTGTGTCCATGACCATCAAAGACCTGGCCGCCAAAACCGGCTACGCCGTGGGCACCATTTCCCGGGCCTTAAACGGCCATCCCCATGTCAGTGAAAAAGCACGAAAAGCCATTCTGGAAGCCGCCCGGGAAAGCGGCTTCCAGCTCAATACCAACGCCAAACAGCTCAAGCAGACCCACTCCACCACCATTCTGGTGGTGGTCAAGGGTATCGGCAACGAGCTGTTCGGCGAGATGGTGGAGACCATCCAAAACCACATCGCCCAGACCCGCTACCAGCTGCTGGTGGACTATCTGGACGAAGATTCCAACGAGGTAACCCGGGCGGTGCAGCTGTGCCGGGAGCGAAAGCCTCTGGGCATCATCTTCCTGGGCGGCAACACCGACAATTTCCTCCGGGATTTTGCCGCCATCGATGTGCCCTGCGTGGTGGTAACCCACGATGCATCGGGTTTGCCCTTTGCCAATCTGTCCAGTGTCACCACCGATGACCTCCAGGCCACCCGGTGCGCCATCGATACCCTGATTTCCATGGGCCACAGCCGGATTGCCATCATCGGCGGCAACCGACAGCTGTCGGATACTAGCCGCCTGCGCTATGAAGGCTGTATGCAGTCCTTTGCCAGCCATGGCATCCCCTTTGATGCGGAACGGGACTATCAGGGCGTGCGCTACTCCTATCAGGACGGCTACCGGGCGGTACAGACCCTGCTCGATGGCGGCTGTACTTTTACGGCAATTTTCGCCAGTGCCGACGTGATGGCCATCGGGGCCATCCGGGCGCTGTGGGATCACGGCCTGCGGGTACCGGAGGATGTGTCGGTGATGGGCGTGGATGGACTGCCTCTGGGCAGCTTCCTGGTGCCCCAGCTGGCTACCGTGGTGCAGGATGCGGCCAAGCTTGCCCAGCGAAGCGTGGCGATTTTGCTGGAAGCCATTGAGCAAGGCTGTCCTGCCCGGTACGAAATCGTCCCCTTTGTCATCGCCCGTCGGGAGAGCATTCGGGACATTACACAAGGAGAACCAAAACCATGCGCAAAAGCGGAATTTTAATGCACATTACTTCCCTGCCCGGCCCCTATGGCATTGGCGCCATGGGCAAGGAGGCTTACCACTTTGTGGATTTTCTGGAAAAAGCAGGCCAGTCCTGCTGGCAGATCCTGCCCCTGACTCCTACCGGATACGGTGATTCCCCCTACCAGTCCTTCGGTGCCTGTGCGGGAAACCCTTACCTCATTGATCTGGATACCCTGGTGGAGGAAGGGCTGCTGAAAAAGAAAGAACTGCGCAGCGTTACCTGGAGCCAGAGCGCCGACCGGGTGGATTTCGGCATCCAGTATGAACAGCGGCTGGCAGTGCTGGCCCTGGCCTGCCGGCGGTTCGTACCGGGGGAGGAATACGAAACTTTCCTGACAGAAAATCAAAGCTGGCTGCCGGATTATGCCCTGTTTATGGCCCTCAAGGACGAAAACGGGGGAAAGCCCTGGCTGGACTGGCCCGAGGATGTAAAACTGCGCAAGCCCGAAGCCTTGGAAGAAAAACGGAAGGAACTGTCGGAGGCCATCGCCCGGCAGTATTTCCTGCAATATCAGTTTGACCGGCAGTGGAAAGCCCTGCGCAGCTACGCAAATGAAAAAGGCATCCGCATCATTGGTGACGTGCCTATTTATGTGCCATTGGACTCTGTGGACGTGTGGGCAAATCCCCAGCTCTTCCAGCTGGATGAGAGCCGCCGGCCGGAGGTGGTTGCCGGATGCCCACCGGATTCTTTTACCGCCGACGGTCAGCTCTGGGGCAATCCCATTTATGACTGGGAGACGATGGCAAAAACCGGCTACCGCTGGTGGATTCACCGTCTGGAAGCGGCGGCGAAAATGTATGACGTGGTGCGCATCGACCATTTCCGGGGCTTCGAAAGCTACTGGGCCGTGCCCGCCGGGGACAAAACTGCCCGGAACGGCAAGTGGGTGAAGGGTCCAGGTATGGACTTTATCCGCACCATTCAGAAGGCCTTGCCCAAGCTGGACTTCATTGCCGAGGATCTGGGATTTGTTACCCCGGAAGTGCGGCAGCTTCAGCTGGATTCCGGCTATCCCGGCATGAAGGTCATGGAATTTGCCTTCGATTCCCGGGAGGAAAGCGACTATCTGCCCCACCTGTACCCGGTGGATTCCATCTGCTACACCGGCACCCATGACAACGTGACCCTGAAACAGTGGTTTGACGAAGCATCCAAAGAGGATGTGGCCTATGCCAAGGCCTACCTGGGACTGAATAAGGAAGAAGGCTACATCTGGGGCATGATCCGCGGTGCAATGTCCTCGGTGTCCCGGCTGTGCGTGGTGCAGATGCAGGATTATCTGGAATTGGGCAAGCATGCCCGGATGAATTTCCCCGGTACCCTGTCCAGCGCCAACTGGACCTGGCGGGCGAAAAAGGGCTTTGATTCCGACGCCCTGGCAAAGCGGATTTACAAACTGACCAAGCTCTACGGAAGAGCCAAAGCATAAAAACCGGGAGGGGAAACCCTCCCGATTTTTTATGGAAAATTCAACAACTGTTTACACCTGCTCTACTTTCCCTTTGGCAGAACCTATGGTAAAATAGAGAAAATGCGAGGTGACCAAAATGGGAAGCTGTGTAATTTTCTGCGCCGCGGAATTTGATGCTCTGGCCCGCCCCTTGGCGGAGGATGACTTTGTCATCGCCGCCGATGGGGGACTGCGGCATACGGAAAAACTGGGGATTGTGCCCCAGGAAATTCTGGGAGATTTTGACTCCCTGGGATATACCCCCACCGGAGCCAATGTGTTCCCGGTGGAGAAGGATGATACCGACGCCATGCTGGCGGTGCGCCGGGGCCTGGAACTGGGATACCGGGAGTTTGTGCTCTACGGCAGTGTGGACGGCTCCCGGCTGGATCACACTGTGGCCAATTTCCAGACATTGCAATTTCTCGCCGATCGGGGAGCGGCAGGATACCTGGTGGGAAAGGATTTTCTCATCACGGTGGTAAAAGAGGGAGCCATTGCCTTCCCGGCTGGGTGCCGGGGAACACTGAGCGTATTCTGCCTGGGCAGCGACGCTTCGGGCGTAACGTTGGAAGGGTTGTATTACCCGCTGAAAAACGGAAAGCTCACCGCTGGGTTCCCCCTGGGGGTAAGCAACCACTTTACCGGCGACCCTGCCCGGATTTCCGTAGGCCGGGGCAGCCTTCTGGTGCTGTGGCAGCGGGAAAACGGTTTCCCGGAACGCATCTGACAAAGGAGATGGGGCTATGGAACAAAGACAGAACATTGCGCCAATCTGCGCTGACCCGGATACTGGCCTTACCCAGGAACAGGTAAGGGCGCGCCTGGAGGCCGGCCTGGTCAGCGGAAAGCCCCACCACTCCGGGAAAACCCCCGGAGAGATTATCTGGGGCCACTGCTTTACCTTTTTCAATCTGGTCTTTCTGGTGCTGGCGGCGCTGCTGGTGGTCAGCGGCTCCAGCGTATTAAATATGGGATTTCTCATGGTGGCGGCCATCAATACCGTCATCGGCATCGTCCAGGAGATCCGGGCCAAGCGGGCAGTGGATCGGCTGGCCCTGGTGGCGGAGCGTCCGGTGACGGTGATCCGGGAGGGCAAGCCCGTGGAGGTTCCCCCGGAGGAAATCCTTCGCGACGACATTGCCGAATTTGCCCAGGGTGACCAGCTCTGTGCCGACGGCATTCTGCGGCAGGGAGAACTGTGGCTGGATGAATCCCTGATTACCGGAGAAGCCGATGCCGTTACCCATCTGCCTGGGGACATTCTGCGCTCCGGCAGCATTGTGGTTGCCGGTCGGGG
>USHP01000124.1 GCA_900554625.1 uncultured Eubacteriales bacterium
GAAGGACGTTTTGGGAAAAGTCCTTATCCATGTAGGGGGCGATGTCGGCCGGGGTGCCCCATCGGGCGCTCCCGTACTCCATGCCACGACGGTATTTCTTGGCGTTTTTGCCCTTGGAGTAGACCGCCAGCCGGATCAGCACCGCGCCGGCGGCGCCCACGCACAGGTCCACCAGATGGAAGCTGGGCGCCAGGCTGGCAAAGGCCGCCGAAAAGCCCTGCCCGATGTGGAGCAGCTTCTCCGAGGCGTCCGCCCCAGGCGCCAGCCGTATCCCCTGGCAGAGCTTGTCAAAGAGATACACGAAGATGAGATACGGGAGGTTGAGGATGATCTGCTTTTTCAGCTTGTCGGTCATCGCGCCACCTCCCGGTCCTTGGTCTTGACCTTCTCCCGTTCCCGGTGTTTGGTCTTTGACTGTTCCTGGGCCTGGACCAGCCTCTCCCGGATGGTGGGGCGATTCTCCCGGCCCAGGGTCATGGCGGTGAACTCCTTGAAGGCCGGCTGGAGCTGGTCTTTATCCTTCGCCTTGAAGAACACATAGTAGTGCGGTGGGTCGGTTGTGGGGTCCTTTTTCAGGGCATAGTCGATGTCATACTTCTTCGCCACCGCCGAAAACGCCTTGATGTTCTGCTCCGTGATCTCGATGTTGGTCAGGGAGGCCCCATGCTGTTTGAGCTGGTGCAGGGTCTGTTTTCCCTGGTGTAAGCTGCGCTGGGAGGGCTTCTTCTGCATCTCCTCCAGCACCTTTTTCACAGCCTTTTGGAGCAGGTCCGCCGTCATCTTGCCGGTCTCCACCGAAAGAGAGACCACGCCCTGGGTGATTTCTTCCTGCACGCACATCACCTCCGATCTCCGCCGCCGTACATATCGTGGCTCACCAGGGAAGTGTAGTAGCTGTCGATGGTGGCCGGGGCGTTATACAAAGCGGCCAGCAGGTATTTCTTGATATTGCGGACATAGGTGGTGTTCTCCCGCATCCGGTCCAGCACATACTCGATGTGGGAACTGTTCAGCTTCAGGAACCGGGACTTGACCACCTCCGCCGGGTAGTCGTCCCCGGCGATACGGATCATCTCCCGGTTGGAGCACACCGTGTCCACCATGAGCTCCACCAGCTCGTCCAGACGGTCCCGGTCAAGGCGGTGGTTCTGGATGAGGCAGTCATACTCGATGTTCTCCAAAATCAATTCCCGATAGCTTTCCCGTTCCCGCATCCGGTCCCGTCCTTTCCGGTCCGAGCCCCTGGGGGTTTGGGGGATTGATAGGACAGGATTTGATCCTTCCGTACTGAGTTCATCTTTTTTTGATTTATCAGGATTGCTTTTATCTTTATTTAATTGCGGCCGGTTTTCCAGACCCGGAGTATCCATATCCGGGTTTTCCGTATCTGGATGTTCCGTATCCGGCTCATCCTCACACGGCCCGTCCGGCTCCGGGGGATGGGGCGTTTCATAGATGACATACTCCACATCCACGATCTTGCCCTTGCTGTCCCGAAGCCGGTTGCGGACTATGTACCCGGCCCGTTCCAGTTCCTTCAGAGCGGAGCCGATGCTGTCTGTGCCCTCCTTGCAGATCTTGGCCAGGCCTCTGGTGGTGTAGTTCCAGTCCTCCGGCAAGGACAGCATCATGGAGAGCAACCCTTTGGATTTCAGCGACAACCCTGCGTTGCGTAGGTGGTGGTTGGACATCACCGTGTAGTCGCGGGTTTTCTCAATGCGAAATACCGCCATGGTATCACCTCCTTTCGGCGGTCTGGAAAAGTGTTTGTTTTCGGGGAAAAGGCGGCCTCTATGCCGCCCAAATAGCCCAGAGGGGAAAAACCTATGGGCGGCGGCCTTCCGACTGATTGGGAATGAAAAAACATGGGGTTTTCGACTCCTTTGGGTATTGTTTTAAAATGGTGGCAAGGACATTTTTAATGTAGGTGCCAAAATGGGAGGCCAATGTGAGTTGTATGCGAGAACAAAAAAGCACCACAGATTTGAACTGTGGTGCTCATAGTTATCAGATTTAGTATTGTAAATAGACTTGTTCGTTGATGTAATTAGGTTTTGGTGGTATAATTAACCAGTATTACACTGATGTAGAGCGGTGATTTTTACTTTATAAACTTTTGGAGGAGAGTTTATATGTCTGATAATAAATTGCAATTAAAGCAACTGTTTTTTGGAAAAACGGATGCTTATAATGAATTGTTAGAATGTGGACCAGAGCAGTTTGAACGGTCTTTTCTAAAAAATGATGCTTACAGCATTGATGATTTTCTCTCTGGATTGAAATATTATATTTACGGGGATAAAGGCACAGGCAAAACAGCCTTTTTAAAATATCTGGAATGTGTACTATCAAATTCACCAGAAAACTTGGTAATTCCTATACGCTATAAGAGTGAATTTGATTTGAGCGATAAGAAAGACCTTCAAAGAACAGCTGTAGGCAATGTCCAAGAAGAGGTGGCTGATGTAACAGATCTTTCAGAGCAAAAAGACTGTATCGTGTCGTGGCAAGTATATCTTATTAGTCGAATAATTAAAGGGTTAGATTTTAAAAAAGGGGAATATCGAGTTTTTGATAACAACAAAGAGTACGAAACACTCTGTAAGTTGATTCAGTGTGTGTACTCTAACGAATCGCATCGAATTGTACCTAAAATTAACAAGGGGTGTGTCAATGTTAATTTATCATCCCTAAGCGGGATAAGTGCAGCTCTTGAATTAGAAATCGGGCTGGAGAAAGACCAAAAGCGCGTAAATTATCAGAAATTAGCTAAAAAAATAATCGACTTATTCGGCACACTAAATCTCACTTCTTCTACAAATACTGTATGGATTCTTTTCGATGAACTAGAACTATCTGTGCAGTCTAAAAAGTCCTATAAAAGAGACATCCAATTAGTTCGAGATTTGATACTCGCAATTGAGCGCCTTAACGACTTGTGTAGAATTAAGGCCTATCCTGTTCATATTGTTGCTTCCATTCGTAGTGAAGTCATCAATAGTGTTTATACATCAGGTTTCGAAATTAACAAGCCTATTGAGGATTTTGGAAAAGAAATTCGCTGGTATATTCGTGGAGGAAACTATGAAAATAGTCCTCTTGTTTCGATGATACTGCAAAAATTGAAAGTATGTGAAGAAAACTTTGGAATCCAAGATGATCAGGATTTATGGAAGAAGTATTTTCCAGATACTATAAACAATATGAGTAGCAAAGAATATATTTTACGTTATACTTGGCAGCGTCCTCGTGATGTTATAAGAATACTTAATATAGCAAAAGAGACTGCAGGTGATGCCACATATTTTACGCAAGAGATTTTCGATGCGTCCATGAGAACATATTCTCAAAAGAGCTGGAATGAAATTGCAGAAGAATTAAGCTTGATTTATGATGCTGATGATTTAAAAGCCATAAAAAAGCTATTAACCAATATTGGTGTGCCGTTTACTCTGAATGATTTGTCTGAACGATTAAAGCAACTGGGTGCAATTTATGACTATGTTGATAGATTTAATGGTCGCCATAAGTTAATCAATGTTCTGGAACAACTTTTCAATTCAGGAGTAATCGGTAATAGTGGACAGAGAATGAGGTTTAAATTTTTAAAAGATGATGATCTCGATCCTCTTGGTAATATGATTATTCATGTTCCTCTTCGCAATTACTTTGCTGTCCAATCTGCAAATCGAGATTGAGGCATTGACCTTAATCCATAAACAGTTTTTGAGTTTGAATTTCTCAATAGTAATCAGGATGGGCACAAATTATTTGTTTGTGACCCATCCTGATTATAGGTGTTTACAGACCGTTATTAGTCAGCC
Source organism: uncultured Eubacteriales bacterium (assembly GCA_900554625.1). GTDB lineage: Bacteria > Bacillota > Clostridia > Oscillospirales > Oscillospiraceae > Faecousia. Next base: position 3,825 of record USHP01000124.1, read on the forward strand.
AGTCCTCAAACGATTTTCTGGAAATGCGAATCGCATAACCGATGCGAATTGTTTTGAACTCTCCGGAGTTTACCAGTCGGTATGCAGTGGATTTTGCAATGCCAAGGATTGCAGCAATATCATCCACGGTGTAGGTTCTGTTACTCGGCAGCTTCTTTTCCTGCAATGTACTCATAATTTTGCCTCCCATTTTTCGTAGGCATTTTGACTATGCCTATCTGATTTTCCTTGTGGCGAAGGGGCTTTCTGCCATCATCCGTGCTAAGAATTTGCTAATTTGACATTCTGAACAGGCCGTAACGAGGCGGCATTTTACGGATTTTTGTGCAGATTGACCAGTAACCATACAATGTCATAGCGAATCAAAAATAATGGGAAGTTATGATGGGTATATCGTACCAAAAGAAACGCCAAACTCCTAAGCGGGATGTAGTGCGTTCGAGTCGCGCCAGGGGTGCCAAATATGCCGTAATTCGCAAGAATTGCGGCATTTTTGCTGCATAATCGCATCCACAATATGTATATCACTTGCGGATAGAACTTTTCCCCGGCTGGAAATGTGCTCAAAAGGATTAGAACGCATTTTTCGGACTCGAACAATCCGTGAAGATTTTTGCTAATAAGATTTTACCCGTATTATCCTGTGGTACCCTGTACCGCTCCGTTCAATAGCTGTGCCAGAGTGCTGGCCAGTCCGGGCTGCTCCTGCAGTTGACGTATGAGCGCCCCCTGATCAGCGGTCGCAGGCGGCAGACTTTTCTGCGCCGACTGCGCCTCTATCTGGCGCATATCGGGGTTTGAGTAAAAAGCAGCCTCGAATTTTTGCGCGTTAATTTTCCGGTCTTCGTCGAGAATGTGAGCGTAGACTTTCGTGACCATCTCCGGTCCGGCGTGCCCTGTGCCGCCCTGGGTTGCCTTGATGTCTCCGTGGTTTATCTTCAGCTTGTAGGTGGTACTCGAGTGACGCAGCGAATGAAAGACAACATCCGGCAGATCGGCCTTTTCTTTGAGTCTGGCAAAAGCGTTGCCTATTATCCTGTCTTCACAGGGACGTCCGTTTTCCTGGGCAAGAACAAGGTTGTAATCCACATAGTCCTCTCCCATGAATTCTTTCCACGCTTCCTGGCGCTGCCGCCACTCGCGGAGAATCAGTGCGAGCGTTTTGGGTATCCAGACAGTTCTTATACTCGTGTCCGTTTTGGGCTTTTTAAGTACGAGCCTGGTTTTTGACTTTTTGGCCATGACCCTGGGGAAAACCATTATGATGTCTGCATTGCCAAGAGCGTTTATGGCCTCCTGGTCTACGCGCTCAAGCTCCCTTTCTATCCTTATCGACGCGTCATCGTTTGCAATGGCACGGTCAGATATGTCGACGCAGTCCCACTGCAGACCGGTTATCTCACCCAGCCGCATCGAGCAGGCAAATGCCAGGTTGAGGGCGATGAACAGCCGTCCGTCTTCGCACTCGTCCAGCGCCTTCCTGATGGTTTTTACATCCCAGATGGCGCGTTCCTTCTTCTCGCGCTTCGGTAAAACGGCGTTGTCAAAGGGGTTTGAGCCAATCAATCCCCAGCGCACGGCCTGCCTGAACGCAGTTCGCATCAGCTTAACTTTTTTCTCTATGGTACAGGCTGTGACAAACTCCTGTTTGGACTTGCGGAAAGATTCTACCGGCTTTGTCCCCTGGAGCTCGTGAATGAACAAATCTACCGTCCTTGGGGTTATGTCCTGAACGCATTGCCTCCAATCAAATTTCCATTGTGATGTCCAGCAGCCACAGGCCGGATTCCGTGGGATATTCGAGCTCCCAATTCAGGTGGAGCGCTTTCCTGAGCAGCAGTGAGCCCAGCTCCGAGGGCAGCGACTTGGTCGTATCCCCCTCAATGGAAAACACCTCGGCGCAGACGTCTGGCTTGGCGTCGGCATATGTGAGCAGGGCGACGAGCTCGTCCATCGTGAAAACATGCCCAGACGTGAACACGGCCCAATAGACTTCGTCCATGAGCCGTGCTTTGCATGAAATCTCCTGCCCGAGTGCGATATGCAGCTGATTGGATATTAACTCCGAGACCTCATGCCAGCTCAGGCACAGGGTCTGCTTTATCTTCCGTTCCATGTTATTCCCTTTCTGCCATATACGGCGCGAAGCTTATAGTGTCGGTGCCAGGCGGCGCGGAGCGCGCAGGCGCAGATGAGGCGGCGCAGGCTGCTGGGGGCGCTCTGCTGCCTGTTCGCGCTGGGCTTTGTTGTGTCAGCGTCGATGGCCGTGCGCACTATAGTCAGGGCCGCCGATGAGCGCTCGGCCTTTGACGAGCTGGCCGAACGGGTGAACTCTGCCCTTTACCTGCCTGTCCCCGTTGCCGAGCAGGCAGAGGGCGCGGAGGCGGAG
>USHP01000125.1 GCA_900554625.1 uncultured Eubacteriales bacterium
TGTGGGTATAGGCATCGGTCTTGCCGGTGTCGTTCTGATTCTCCCGCAGGGTCTTTTCCAGAGAGGGAATGCCGGTCAGGTTCTTGGGGTACAGGGTGATGTCATAGATCCAGCGGGTGCCGCCGTCGGTGGCGTTGGTGCCGTTGACAGAGGTCATGGGGGCGGATACCAGGAAAGGATCGGTGGTAGACACGACCATTTCGGGAACCTTGGTTTCCACAACCAGATACAGACCCAGATTCAGGTTTTCTGCCTTGGTCTTGCCGTAGGCATCGGTCAGGGGCATGGGAGCGCCGCCGTTTGCGGTGATGTAGGCTTCCAGAGCGTTCTTGACCACAGTGGAGTTGGATTCCAAAGCCGCAGCCAGAGCATCGATCAGCACATCGGACTGATAGTAATACTTGGCTTCATCTAAAGCATCCGCATTGGTGTATCTGTCCTTGCCGTCAGCCAGATTCAGGGCTTTCAGGAAATCTGCGCCTTTGGTTTTGTCAATGGCATACAGAATCTCCACATGGCTGTCGGTGCGGCTGTCATTTTCAGACTCGGAGAACTGGACAATATCCGCAACCTGGACATAGCTGAACTCCACACCCTTTATGGCGTAGCCGTAGCCGGCTTCACCGTTGCCCAGAGCGGATTCGCCGCCGCCCAGCACATCGTTGACACCGGCCTGGTCAAACACGCCGGTGGACACATAGGAAGAATCCCAAACGCCGTCCTTTTCGGCGTTGGTCATGTCGTACTTGTAGATGGTCAGGGAGCCGGTTCTGGATTCGTCAATAGGAGCGTCCTCCAGTTCGGCGGCGGAAACGGCAACAGGAAAACTCAGCAGCAAAGTCAGAGCCATCAGCAGGGAGAGAATCTTCGTCAGTTTTTTCATATTGATTTTTCCTTTCATAGATAAATGATGATATTGGTTTACATAACTTTTAGAAATCACCAAAAAGCAGAAAAGCCAGGGCTGATCCCTGGCACAGTAGTAGGCAGTCATTTTATTGTCTCCGTTCTCTACGATAGGAGTAGACGAGAAGTGCAGTACAGAGGAATATACACGCGAATTGAGATACCCGAAGCCATGCCCCGGAGGTCACGCCGGTATCAGGCAACTTAAATATTTCGCAATTCACTACACGAAAAGAAACCGTCAGATTATCCGCCGGTAGTATTCCCTCAAAGGCAGGCTCCGTCAAAAGCGAATACCCTTTGGGCGCCTCCAGTTCTGTCACGCGGTACATCATTCCCGGATGCAATCCAGTCCATTCCAAAAGCCCATCCTTTCCGGAAGTCAAAGTACCATTTGCGCATTTGGCATTGAAACAGAATCCCTCTCTGACCGTTTCTGCATCGGTGTATTCCACCGGCCACCAAAGAGAACCATCCTTGCTCCATTCCAACAGGAACTTCGCATCTGCCAAGGGTTCTCCACGGATGTCCACTTTCTCAATGAGAATCCTGCCAGGGCGCAGAGCGTTGGTGAAAGAAACCCCGGCTGTTTCTCCGGCTTTCACGGTCACAGTCTGTGGATTCTCACTAGTGCAGGAATACAGGCTATTCTCCGGAATCAGCTCCTCAACCTTGTATTCTCCGAGCTGTATCTTTCCAGTGAGAATCAAACCTGTTTCATCCGTGGTAAAGGGCGAACCGGGGATTTCCGTGTCAGAAGAATCTGTGATGCGGAACTGCCAGCCTGTCAGACTGCCTACCGTTTCCATGGCTTTCTGAATTTGGATTTTGCCATATTGCATATTGCAAAAGCTCACAGTTGCAGTCTGTCCCGCAGTGATATTGACCGTTTTCACAGAGGTGTCACAGACCCAGTAAGGGTCATCCACTTCAATTTCCTTTGCGTACAGCGTCCCAACAGACAAATCGGAAACCGTTACACTTCCGTCGGCCCCGGTGGTAAAGGGAGAACCGGAAACAGGCTTTGTGCAGGCGGCATCGGTGTAAAGACCGATCTGCCAACCATCCAAATTCTTGCCTGTGTTTGTTTCCTTGACCAACTTAACGCCGCCGGTGTTAAGCCTGTTGTGGAAATTAACCGTTGCTGTAGCTCCTGCAGTGATGGTTACTTTCTGAGGATTGGCGCTGTCGCAGGTATATAGAGCAGCAACACTCGCGTCCGTGTGGCCTAATTCTTTTACATACACGGTTCCTGCGGTCAGATTGGAGACAGAAAGCGTACCTGTGGAATCTGTGGTTTGCGGACCGGAAACCAGGTTCGTGCAGCCTGAATCGGAATAGATGCCAAACTTCCAGCCAGACAGATTTTTCCCGTCCTCTGTGGTCTTGACCAATTTCAAAGAGCCTGTGGGATTGACGGTCCTTACCCGAAAGTATACCGGCAAATCCTCATAAGATGGGTCTGCCTGACTGCCCAGCATCACCTGATAACTGCCGTTATACCACACAAAGAAGGGGTGCCCCTGGGTGTTCACCCGATTTCGTGTGGGAGCTACCAGCACATTGTCCAGTGGGCGGTCAGAAGTAATCGTCAGCACATTTCCGTTCGTGGAAAAGGTCAAGCCATCCACCCTCGGAAAGGAATACCCAGATATTACCCGATTACTGTCCGTTACGGCTGCACTATACTGACCGTTGCCATTCGGTTTCAAATCTATGGTCGGAGCAGCATTTTGGGCCGCACTGGTAAAACTGGGGATGGCATCGCTGTGCGCCGCCATGTTTGCAGAAATCTGGTTGTATGCCGAAATGACATTCTTCAACCGGCCTCCGATGGAAATATACATGGAAGTGGCTTCAGGCCCTTTTCCGTAAGCATTCTCAAACCGGCGAATGAACGCATCATTGGTCTGTGCATACGGCGGTGTGGCATTTCTCCAGCCAATGGCGATTTCCCAGACAATGATCTGCGTTGCCACCATATTGGACAGCAGCTCATAGCTGGCGGATTGCGGAAGCGTCCTCTGTCCGTACATAACCGCAACGCACATAGCTTTCATTTGCTGTACAGTCAGCGTGGATGGGGCTGCTGAACTGCTAACAAATTCATCCATTGTCAGATCTTCTTCTGTATAAGTGGAGCCTTCCGCAATGCCGGGTTCCAGGCAGTAAGCCGCCTGCCATGTTCCATTGACCTTAATCGCTTTCAGACCGACATTATTTCGATTTCTTGACTTGCCCGCAAATTCATAGTAGATAAATCGGTTGGTCTTTCCAGCAATGGGACTGTATTCATCTGTGTTGACCCAGATGGTAGCCCATGTGGTTGCCTGACAGTTGGAAATGGAAGCCAGAGCAACTTCCCCGTCAATCAGAAGCATGATGGGAGGCTCAGAATCATCAATTATGTCAGGCTCCGATGGTTCAGTGCCACATTCCTCTGTTACAGGCGGTTCCGTTTCATCGGGCGGTGGGATCATATTTTCTTCCGGTTCTGTGTTCGTGGTTTCTTCCCTTGTCTCCGTGGAAGCAGCAGGATCAGCTTCATTGGCTGTTTCCGCAGCATATACGCTGGGAATCAGACTAACCACCAGCATCAGAATCAAAAGAAGTGAAATACATCGTTTGATTACAGTTGGCATAATTTTTCCTTTCAAAAAATAGCCCTTGCCGGAGTACAGCAAGGACTGCGATTGTTAGTTTGTTGTTAAAATCGGTACAAACCTGGTTCTCCTTTTCGGAATGTACAGGTAGTTTGGAGGGGGTGAGGTGTGGAGAGGGGGAACAGTGCAAATTCCCTGCCCCCAGTCCTGTGAAATGGGCAGACTACTCCCTTTGGAGTGATTATCGCTCCTGTTCCCGCTGGCGCTTCCGGTAAAACTCCAATGCCTTTACAATGGTATCCTCAATCTTCTGCGCAGGCGTCCCCGGCGCGAAGTATTTACTGATACGCTCTTTAGGGATTTTGAACTGCTCCCTTTGGTTGGGCTTTTCCTCCTGCATGATGGAGAAAATCACATCCATGTTAAGACGGCCCTCCTCCGAGAATTTCCGCATTTTCATAGCCTGAACATGGGAAGGGGTGCAGTCCTCCGTTATCATGGTTTCGTACAGGCCATGCTGCTCCTGCTGGGTCAGATAGGACAGTTCCACCGCAGGGCGGAGAGCGATTTGCAGCTTGTCCTTTTCTTTCAGAACGGAGTTGTCCACCAAGTCCAGAACTTCGGGGATAAGGGCAGTCAAGCGAATATAACGGTATATCTGGGGCTGACTATCACCGCTTTTCTCACTAATCTGCTGTGCAGCGGTGATTCCCCTCAACTTATTATCCAGTGGAGAAGAAGTTAAGTCTGTTCGTTGTCCCTGCCGTTTCATTGCTTCCAACTTCATCTTATAAGCAAAGGCTTTCTCCGACGGCAAAAGCTGTTCCCTCTGCAAATTGGAATCCACCATAATCAGGGTCGCTTCCTCGTCTGTCAGCTCCCGGACAATGCAGGGCAGTTGCAGCTTCGCAATCAGGGTACACGCCAGCTTACGGCGGTGACCGGCAACCATTTCGTAATGCCCGTTCCCCTTTGGGCGCACGATGGCAGGAACCAGAATGCCGTGCTGTTTCACACTCTCCGCCATTTCGATCATGCTGTCATCCATGCGGACTTTGAAGGGGTGGTTGGGGAAATCGTCAATCTGGTCAATGGGGATTTCCTGCACTCTGGGCTGAGTGGCTGTATCTCGCTCCTCTTGGGTGGTGAACAGGCTATCGACTGATGTCAGAAGGCTTGCTGCGCTGTTTTTCGCCAATGTCCATTACCTCCTTCACCAAAGTGCGGTAGGCTTCTGCCGCGCGGCCCTTCGGCTCATGTTTGAAAATGCTGTGGTCTGCGGTGCTGATTTCCTCCAGCCGAACCGTTGCCGGGATCACCGCCTGCATGATGGGCAGATGCTTGCCGTAGGCGGCTTTGACGGATGCAACAATATCCTTGCGGAAATTGGTTTCGTTGGCCATGGTCATAAAGACACCGCCGATTTTCAGCTTGGGATTGATCTGCCGCTTGATGTTCTGCACGGTGCTGACCAGTTCTGTCATGTTTTCGGCAGCAAAATACTCTGCCTGAACCGGAATCAGAACATAATCCGATGCAGACAGAGCATTGATGACCAGCATACCAAGGGACGGGCGACAATCCAGCAGCACATAATCGTAGTCCTTTTTGATTTGGTCCACATACTGCCGCAGCACCGTCTCCCGGCTCATGACATTCACCAGGCCCACTTCCACGGCAGACAGGGTGCGGTTGCCGGGGATGAAATCAAAGCCCTCGTGATGGTGGCAGATTTCGGGATGATCTCCGCCGCTGACACCCGCCACGATGTCGTTCATGGCATTGCCCAGTGTCAGCGGCAAATCATTCGGTTTTCGCAGTCCCAGCATTTTGGTTAAGTCCCCCTGCGGGTCAACATCCAGCAGAAGAACTTTTTTGCCTTGCATTGCCAGACCGGCACCGAGATTGTACACTGTGGTACTTTTCCCGACACCGCCCTTTTGATTAGCAACAGCAATGACTTTTGTTTTTGCCATTTGGGTTTTTCCTCCTTAAATAGATTTAGCCGCCTGCGATGAAGCAGACGGCTATGTACTGGAAATAGAAAAACCGCTTACCTGGAAACAAGTAAGCGGCTACGGTATGTATATTTACATAGGGACATTACTGCTACAACACATAACTTAAGGGGAATCATTCACAACTGGAAGTCCAACTCGCAATACCTCTTTTACGAGTCGATGAATATGAATCATCTCTTCATTAATAGTAACAAATGAATACTTTGCCGACTGCCCAAATTCGCCTACCAAATTCGTTGTTTGGGCAATGAGCATCCCAAATTCATGTATATGTGTATCATGGGGTAAATCACAATCAATTAAGAGAATGCTTCCCATCTCACTTCCAGTAAAGTCAACATGAATATCTTGCGCAAAGACTTTATAGAATTCGCATACAATAGTAGACATTCTTTTTTCTATAGAAATTATATTATCATTATTTAAAACAAACAAATCAATACCACAGATCGCTCTATATAGCAAACGGCAAGAAAGCTGTAATGACACCTTTAATGCGAGCATCAGTATCGAAAAAGCAAACATTACATCAGTAATATTATTAAGTTTTGAATCTAATCTCAGAGAAAATTCTTTCAAATCCTTTGTGACATCTTCACCAAGATTTTGATTAATCGTAAACGCTAAATAATCCGTACCCTAGCGACTTCACGGTCATTGTGAGAAAATAG
>USHP01000126.1 GCA_900554625.1 uncultured Eubacteriales bacterium
CTCTATTCGTCGGCAGCGTCAGATGTGTATAAAGAGACAGGGGCAGAATCTGGGCAATGGCATTGGCCAAAACCTCCGCCTCCTTCGGGTCCGGCTGGTGACCGTAATGGAGAACACTTCCGTGGAGTTCACCGACTGGGCGGAGATCATCTTCTTCAGCTGTTCATAGCTGTAGTTGACCTTGGTCTGGGCAATGACTTCCGACAGGGTGGCCCGGGTGTTCAGAATCACAATATAGGTATCCACCAAAGTCTGGGGCGCTGAGCTCCGCCTGACTGATGCTGACCTTTGTGCTTCCCACAGAGATATTGTTGCTGTTTACATACATCAGTGCTTCGGCTTTATACAGCGGCGTTACAAAAAATGCCGTATATCCCAAAGCAGCCGCCGCTGCCAGCACGCCTGCAATTACAATCCCCACCGCCTTTTTCCACAAGGCCTGTGCCATTCGCAGCAGGTCAATTTCCAATTCACCAGTTTCGTTGTTCATGTTTCCACAGTCCTTTGCAATCGTCATACAGGGGAAGGGCCTTGGAAGATGCCCCGGCGTTGTTCCAGAACTGAGGCACCTCATCCAAGCTCCAGTCCCGCAGATAGTTGCCGATGCCCTTTTTGATGGTCCCATCGGGCAGCCGGCGGGCGCCGATGATTCTGGGGTCAAAGTCCAGTTTGAACATCATGCCATCCGCCACCCGGTTGTACTGGCGCAGTTCCTGCTTGCGCTGCTCCGCATCCAGCACCATGCTGCGCAGCTTGTACATGGTAAAAAGCTTTCCGTTTCTGCCAATGCGCTGCTGCTTGAAAATAATCGGCCCCGGGGACTGTATGAAAATCACTGGCCCCACAATCACCAGAACCACCCCTGCCAGTACACAGCCCGCCAGGCCGCCCAGGATATCCATGGTCCGTTTGAAAAACGCCTGCTGGAAGGTAACGCTTCTGACCACGCCGGTCAGCACCGTGAACCCTCCCACATGCTCCACCATTTCCTGAAATTCCGCCGCATCCTGGCGAAAATCCACCACCCGCTGAACCGCCACACCGGATGCCGCAATCCTGTCCAGGGATTTTTGCATAGACTGCACTTTGCTGCAGGATTCCTTCAGGTCCTGCACCACCAGCAGTTCATCCACCCAGTTCCGGCAGATATACGCCTCCAGGCTCTCCCGGGATGCCACCACTGGGACCCCGCCCAATTGAGATGGGAGATTTTCTGTTTTCTCGTCCAGCAGCACCAGCCCGGCAATGGTGGACAGGCCATGCTGGTTTTTCCGCAGATTTTTCAGCACAGCCTCTATCCATTTGCTGTCAGCCGCCACCAGCATGGCATTTTGTAGCCGCAGGTTCCCCCGGTTCCGAATGATTCTCTTCCACGAAATGCGAATCAGATAATTCATCAGAAAGTACAGTCCCCCGGTGAGGATGCAGACCATCCGGGAATAGACGATCCCCGCCTGTACCGCAAACAGATAAAAGGAGGAAAACAATGTCACCACCCCGGCACTTTTGGCGCACTGTACCAATTCCTTCCACAAGCCCCGCCGCAGAATATCCCGCAGTGATTCCGTGAAAAACAATACCAGCAAATCCGCGCAGATCAGCGTCAGGTTTACCCCCCCCAGTACTCCCAGGGAAGGCCGGGACTATCCCATCCGTGGCGTATTTTGCATGCCAGCAAAAAGCTCATCTGCAATTCAAACAAATCCAGCAGCATAAAATCCAGATGCTTCAGCCAGCCCGTTGTCCGTTGTCTGTACATATCCGCAAACACCCCGCCTGTTTCTTCTTTCTATTCTGTTCCAACCCGGGCAGTACATACCTTCCAGTGGGAAATTTCTTGCCGATTTCAGAAAAAATCCCCAAAACCGGGCTGCCCGGCTTTGGGGAAAAAGTATGCTTAGCGCAATTCTATATGGACATAATTTTCGTCAATGGCATAGGCGTAGGAAATCTGGCTCAGCTGCCGAACGTAGGCCAAAACGGTTTGCGCTTTCACACCAGCCGGGGAAAAATCCATGGCCTTGCCGCTTAAGTGTTTGCTGTTGATCACGCCGCCAACGTCGGCATTGTGCCTGGGGCAGCGTACCCCGCTGGATACGGTAACGGGGACGCCGAAATGTTCCCGGATCTGCTCCCCCGCCAGCACCAGCGCTTCCTTGGGCTCTGCGGGAAATCCCCGGCAGTAGCGTCCGCCGCACTGGCAGCGAAATTCCTCCCGCCGGAAATAGCGGACCCGATTCCAAAAGCTACTGTCCCCGCTATCTTCTCCCGGCTGCTGGGGCATTCCCTCCCAGACTGCTTTGCGCAGCGCCTGCTGGGTTTTCTCCCCGGCAATGCCATCCACATCCAGACCGCCAAAGGCCTTCTGGAAGGCCCGAATGGCCGCCGCTGTCTGGGCGCCGGCAATGCCGTCCGCCTGGCCGGTGTAATATCCCAGAAACCCCAGCAAATGCTGGATTTGCTTCACCGTCACCAGCCTTCCCCCCTTATGGTTTGTGCTTTTGCCGAAATTGTTTGCTTCATCCCAATTCTCCTTTCCAGTTTGGTACTTTCCCCGAAGAAAATACCTTCACGAAAGGTGATAAAACCGCGCCTTGTTGCACACAGCCGTGCAGTTTTCCGTTGCTTTTCCCAAGCTCACCGCTCCATCTCCGCCCGGAGCTTTTCCAGTGCCCGCTTCTCAATCCGGGATACATAACTTCTGCTGATGCCGGTGATGTCCGCCACCTCCCGCTGGCGTTTGGCGCTCTGCCCATTCAGGCCATAGCGCAGCACAATCACCTGCCGCTCCTGCTCCGACAGGCACCGGTTCATGGCTTTGCGCAGCTGCAGCACCATCTCCTGGGAGCACACCTGCTCCAGCAGGTCACAGTCCTCACTGACAACGTCCATCAGCTGCAGCGGCGCCCCATCGGTGCCGGTTTCAATGTAGTCAGACAAGGAAACATCCTGCGCTGACTTCCTCTGGGACCGAAAGTGCATCAGGATTTCATTTTCCACACACCGGGCGGCATAGGTAGCCAGGCGTGCCCCTTTGGAAGCGTCAAAAGTCGTAATCCCTTTGATGAGTCCAATGGTGCCTATGGAAATCAGGTCCTCCTGGTCGGCGGTTTGGGCGTAATATTTCTTAAACGGGTAATGCGCAGGGAGGATTTTTCCCGGATATACACCGCCTCGTATTGCTGCCCCAGCTTCAGGAAAAGACCTAAATGGATTTCCTGGCGGGTACTGTCCGCTTTCACCACCGCCTTTTCCAGGATGCTGGCAGCCAGGTTGGAGTTGATGGTTTCGCAGAAGGACAGTTCCTTCTCCAGAAAGCGGCGGATGCGCTCCATATCCAGCGCATTGCCCTGCGCAGCCTCTTCCGCCTTTTGGGCTTCCAGCTGCCGCTGCAAAATTTCAAGCTGGGCATTACAGCTGTCGTTTCGGGTTTTGAACTCCTCCACCGACAGAGCGCCTGCAATGCTCAGCTCCAGAAGTTTGTCTTTTTTGGCATGAATGGCGGCCATTTCCCCTTCTAACCGTTTCCGGGTCTGACCATCGTCTGCCTTCCGGGGAACGGCTTGCAGCACGCCAATCACAGTATCCACGATTCTTTCTTTGTCCTGCATCCGCTGGGTGAAAATCCGGGCCAGAATGGCATCCAGATCTGCGCTTGCCACTTGCGCAGACGCACAGGCCGCCCGCCCTCCGCTGCGATAGACCTTGCACTGCCAGACTTCTTTGCTTCCCTTGCTGCTTCTCAGGCTCTGGCGGTGGTAAACCGCATTGTGGCGTTCACAGAAGATTTTTCCGCTGTAGCTGTAGTGGTTGTGAAATACTGCGCCGCTGGCGTGCTCCATCATTTGCCCGCTTCTGCGCTTGTACAGGGCATTGGCCCGGTTCCACAATTCCTCCGATACAATGGCCGGAATCCGAGGGTCCGGATACATCACCCATTCGCTTTCCTCCAGATGGGCTTTTTTCTTGGTTCGGTAATCCAGGCTGGTGGATTTGTTGCCGCAGTACCAGCCCTTGTACTTGGGGTTGGTCAGGATGTGCCGGATGGTCAGGGTGTTGAAGGCGTTCCCCTCCCGGCTGGTGTAGCCGAGTTCCAGAAGCCGCTGGGAGATGCGGCGGGTACCCAGTCCTTTCTCGGCGTAGAGGTGAAAAATCAGCCGCACCAGCCGGGCTTCCTCCTCCTTCACCGTAAGGACGCAGTCTTTTTTGTCATAGCCGTAGAGTTTGTCGTTTCCCAGGACATGGCCGTTTTTGATGGCCTGACGGAAACCGAATTTCAGCCGCTGGGACAGCTTGCGAATTTCATCCTGGGCAACCCCCGCCATGACCACCAGGCGAAACTCGCTGTCGGAATCGAAGGTGTTGATGTTGTCGTTCTGGAACAACACCCCCACGTTGTGATCCAGCAGCTGCTGGGTGTAGAGGATGCTGTCCAAGGTTGAACGGGAAAACCGGGAAATCTCCTTGGTGATGATAAAGTCAAACAGCCCCGCCTGGGCATCGCAAATCATCCGATTGAAATCCTCCCGCTTTCTGGTGGTCCCTCCGGAGATGCCCTCGTCAATGTACCCCGGCACAAAAGTCCAGTTATCTCTGCTCTGAATCCATTCGGTGTAGTACTGCACCTGGTTTTCCAGGGAATTCAGTTGGGCATCCATGTCTGTAGACACCCGAGCATAGAAGGTTACCCGCAGGGGCAGGTCGTAGATGGACCTGCCCATCCGCAGCTGCTCCCGGATTTTACGCACCTCCATGGGTTGTTTCCTCCTTCCGGCAATCCTTGAAAAAGGGCGGAAACTGCTTTCCGGAATTGACCAATTCCACTGCCCGCTGATGCAGGGCTTTGTCAATCAGGTTTTGCGCCAGCAATCCATCCAACAAGATCTTCAGTACTCTTTGCTCCATCTCAGCCAATGGCCTCACCTCGGTTTATGCTATGAGCGCGCACCTGCCTTCCATGCCCCAGAAAAAAATGACCACGGCCGAAGCCATGGTCAAATCCAGAATTTTCACTTTGTATAGTACTGGGCCTGAGCGTGCCAGAGCTGGTGATACTTCTCCCCTTCCTTCGCCAGCAGGTCCTCATGGGTTCCCTGCTGGATGACCGCCCCTTGGTGGAATACCAGAATCTCGTCACAGAACTTGCACGAGGACAGCCGATGGCTGATGTAGATCGCCGTCTTGTCCGTTACGATGTCATTGAATTTGCTGTAAATTTCCGCCTCCGCAATGGGGTCCAGGGCTGCCGTGGGCTCGTCCAGGATGATGAAGGGGGCATCCTTGTACAGCGCCCGGGCGATGGCGATTTTCTGGGCTTCTCCTCCGGACACCTCCACGCCGTTTTCCCCAAACTCCTTGTAGAGCATGGTATCCAGGCCCTGAGGAAGGGTTGCTAGCCGCTCTCCAAATCCTGCATCTTCCAATGCTCTACTTGCCCGCTGCCGGTCATAGTGCAAACTGCCGGAGACATTGTTTCCCAGCGGCTGGGACAGCAGCTGGAAATCCTGAAACACCACAGAAAACAGCTGCATGTATTCCTCGTAGCGGTATTTGCGGATATCAATGCCGTTGAGCAGAATTTCTCCCTCGGTAGGGTCGTACAGACGGCACAACAGTTTAATGAAGGTGGTTTTGCCGCTGCCGTTCTCCCCTACCACCGCCATCCGGGAACCAACTTTGAACCGCAGGTTTACATGGCGCAGGGCGTATAATTCGCTTCCCGGGTACCGGAAGGAAACATCCCGGAATTCCACCGTGTAGTTCCGGTCAGACCGCTTCTCCGTGGTCAGGCTTCCCTGGTACATGGTATTGGGAATGTCCAGGAACTGATAGATGGTGCGCATGTAGGGGACATTGTTTTTCAGCGTCCCCGCCGCCTGAAGCAATACCGACATACTTCCGGACAGGGCAGTAATCGCCCCTACATACTGGGTGATAGAGCCTACCCCGAAAGCGCCGGCCCAGGCTTTCAGACAGACAAACACATACACCAGCCCCGTCAGCACAGCGCCGATGGCCCCCGCTGCCGCTGCCCAGGCGCCCATGGGGCCTTGCGCACAAC
>USHP01000127.1 GCA_900554625.1 uncultured Eubacteriales bacterium
CTGTACCTGCGCCCCTTTATGTTCGGCAGCGATGCCATCATCGGTGTCAAACCCGCCACTGAGTTCCAGTTCCGTGTCTTCGCTACCCCGGTGGGCCCCTACTTCAAAGGCGGCATCAAGCCTCTGAAGCTGCGGATCTGCGACTACGACCGGGCAGCTCCCAGAGGTACCGGCCATGTGAAGGCAGGTCTGAACTACGCCATGAGCCTGTACGCCATTGTGGATGCCCACGAGCAGGGATATGACGAAAACGTCTACCTGGATTCCGGCAGCCGTACCTTCATCGAGGAAACCGGCGGTGCCAACATTGTCTTTATCAAGGGCAACACCCTGGTCACCCCCAAGTCCGACACCATTCTGCCCTCCATCACCCGCCGCTCTCTGGTGCAGGTAGCCAAGGATTACCTAGGCATGGAAGTGGAAGAGCGGGAGGTCGCCCTGAGCGAAATCGACGACTTCACCGAATGCGGCCTGTGCGGCACCGCTGCGGTGATTTCTCCTGTGGGTACCATTGTCGATCACGGCAAGGAAATCCACTACGCAGGCTTCGGTCCCACCATCCAGAAGCTGTATGACACCCTCACCGGCATCCAGATGGGCCGGATTCCGGCTCCGGAAGGCTGGATTGAAGTAATTGAATAATCCCCTCAGCAGGCGGCGATTCCCGGAATCTGCCGCCTGCTTTCCTCATTCAAGGGAAAAATACCAAGAATTTTTTGTTCCGCAGGCAAAGACTTTTGTTTTTCAGTGCTTGACACCCGGCAGAAGAAGTGCTATAATTCACCCAACATAACGCACAACGCATGGAAGAGGAAAAAGCTGCCTGCTTCCCATCCAGAGAGCCGTCGGTTGGTGTGAGACGGTGTCGGAAACGGTAGTATACTGGCCTCTGAGCGGCTGACCCCAACGCAAAAGCAAGTAGGGCAGACGGAACCCGACCGATACAGCGGGAGGCAATTGTTGGATTGCCGTGAGTGGCCGCGTCTGGCGGCAAGAAGAGTGGTACCGCAAGGTTTTTATGTAATGTAAAAGCCCTGTCTCTTTGCATTTTGACAAGAGACAGGGCTCTTTTTATAAACCCGAAAGGAAAGAACAATATGGTCACAATTGATAAACTGTTTCACGCTTCCCTGGTGCTGAAAGACATCATCCGCCCCACCCCCTTGGCAAAGGCCTACGGCATCGCCCCAGAGTGTGAACTGTACTTAAAACCGGAAAATTTGCAGAATACCGGTTCCTTCAAGCTCCGTGGCTCCGGCTACAAAATTGCCATGCTCTCCGATGAAGAGAAAGCCAAAGGCGTCATCGCCTGCTCCGCCGGAAACCACGCCCAGGGCGTGGCGCTGGCCGCTTCCAAGTGCGGCATCTCTTCCCTGATCTGCCTGCCGGATACAGCCCCCATTTCCAAAATCGAGGCCACCAAAGCCTATGGCGCACAGGTCTGCCTGGTGGAAGGTGTCTATGACGACGCATATAATAAAGCTCTGGAACTGAAAGAGGAGTTTGGCTATACCTTCGTCCACCCCTTCGATGATGAAAATGTCATTGCCGGTCAAGGCACCATCGGCCTGGAAATTGTCAACGAACTGGACAACATCGATGCAGTCATCGTCCCCATCGGCGGCGGCGGTCTGATTTCCGGTGTGGCCTACGCCATCAAGTCCATCCGTCCTTCCATCAAAGTCTATGGTGTTCAGGCAGCCGGTGCTCCCAGCATGTACAATTCCATTCACAACGGCCATATTGAAACCCTGGCCAGCGTCTCCACCATCGCCGACGGCATTGCCGTGAAGCGCCCCGGAGATCTGACTTATGAAATGGTCAACAACTACGTTGATGACATTGCCCTGGTAACCGAGGACGAAATCTCCTCCGCCATTCTGGCGCTGATTGAAAAGCAGAAGATGATTGCAGAAGGTGCCGGTGCCGTTTCCGTAGCCGCTGCCATGTTCAATAAGTTCCCCATCCAGGGCAAAAAGGTGGTCAGCCTGATTTCCGGCGGCAATATCGATGTAACCAGCCTGTCCCGGGTCATTGAACGGGGTCTGATGAAGTCCGGCCGGATCGCCACGCTGCTCATTGAGCTGGCCGACAAGCCGGGCCAGCTGAAGGACGTATCCCGGATCATCGCCGACTGCGGCGGCAACGTCACCGGCGTGCATTACGAGCGGGGCGGAACGGAAAGCATCAATGGCTGCTTCCTGCGCATCGAACTGGAAACCCGCAATTATGAGCATGTAGAACAAATCACCCAGGCATTGAAAGCCGAGGGATTCCGAATCGTATAAATTATCATTTCTGTAAAGGAGTTAAACGCATATGGACACCAGTAAGTACAGCATTGGCTACTACCCTGCCCCGGGCAGCCATTACAAGTGGGTTCAGAAAGATCACATTGAGAAAGCCCCCCAGTGGTGCAGCGTCGACCTGCGCGACGGCAATCAGAGTCTGGTCATTCCCATGAGCCTGGAAGAAAAACTGGAGTTTTACCATATGCTGCTGCGGGTGGGCTTCAAGGAAATTGAGGTTGGCTTCCCTGCCGCTTCCGAAACGGAATATGAATTTCTGCGGACTTTGATCGAAAACAACATGATTCCCAAGGATGTGACCGTTCAGGTGCTGACCCAGTGCCGGGAACACATCATCCGCAAGACCTTTGAAGCCTGCAAAGGTGCACCCAGCGCCATTATCCATTTCTACAACTCCGTCAGCGTTGCCCAGCGGGAGCAGGTATTCCGCAAGAGCAAGGAAGAAATCAAGCAGATTGCTGTAGAAGGCGCCAAGCTGGTCAAGCGGCTGGCTCAGGAATATGAAGGAAACTTCCGGTTTGAATATTCCCCTGAAAGCTTCACCGGTACCGAGCCAGAATACGCCCTGGAAGTGTGCAATGCGGTGCTGGATGTGCTGGAACCCAGCGAAACTAACAATGTCATCATCAACCTGCCTGTCACCGTGGAAATGAGCATGCCTCATATTTACGCCAGCCAGGTAGAATACATGAGTGAAAACCTGAAATACCGGGAGCATGTGACACTGTCGCTGCACCCCCACAACGATCGGGGCACCGGTGTGGCAGATACGGAACTGGCGCTGCTGGCCGGTGCCGATCGGGTGGAGGGCACCCTTTTCGGCAACGGCGAGCGCACCGGCAATGTGGACGTCATTACCCTGGCCATGAATATGTACTCCCACGGCGTGGACCCGGAACTGGACTTTTCCGACATGCCCGCCATCTGCAAGGTATATGAAGAATGCACCCGGATGCACGTTTACGAACGCAGTCCCTATGCAGGAGCCTTGGTATTCGCCGCCTTCTCCGGTTCTCACCAGGATGCCATTGCCAAGGGCATGAACTGGCGCAAGGAGAAGAACCTGCACCAGTGGACGGTTCCCTACATTCCCATCGATCCCCAGGATATCAGCCGTACTTACGATGCCGATGTCATCCGGGTCAATTCCCAGAGCGGCAAGGGCGGTATTGGTTACCTGCTGGAGCAGGCTTACGGCTACATTCTGCCGCCGAAGATGCGAGAACATCTGAGCTACCAGTGCAAGAGCGTTTCCGACCACGATCACCGGGAACTGAAGGGCGAAGACGTGCTGGCAATCTTCATGGACTGCTATCTCAATGTGCATGATCCCATCGCCATCTCCCGGATGAGCTTTACCCAGACCGCTTCCGGTGTGGATGCCTACATTACTTTCCTGCGTCACGGCCGGAAAACCACCTTGCAGACCTCTGGCAACGGTTCTTTGGATGCGGTCAGCAATGCGCTGAAAGAGTATACCGGGAAGTCTTATGTATTGAAAGTTTACACCGAGCACAGCGTCCAGCAGCGCAGCTCCGGTTCCACCGCTGCCGCCTATATCGGTCTGGAAGACGCTGAGGGCAATATGTACTGGGGTGCCGGTACAGATACCGACATCATCAAGGCCAGTGCCCACGCCCTGATCAGCGCCTACAACAACATGACCCGGGAGTAAAGGAGAAGAATACCATGGCTATGACAATGACACAGAAAATTCTGGCCGCCCACGCAGGGCTAGACAGCGTCAGCGCCGGACAGCTGATCCGCGCCAAGCTGGACATCGTCCTGGGCAACGACATTACCACCCCGGTGGCCATTAACGAGTTTACCAAAAACGGCTTTTCTCAGGTTTTTGACAAGGACAAAATCGCCATCGTTCTGGATCACTTTGTTCCCAACAAGGACATCAAAGCTGCGGAGCAGTCCAAGCAGTGCCGGGAATTTGCCTGCAGCCACTGCGTCAGCCATTTTTACGATGTTGGCAAAATGGGCATCGAGCATGCTTTACTTCCGGAGCAGGGTGTGGTTACCGCCGGTGACTGCATCATCGGTGCTGACAGCCACACCTGCACCTACGGTGCATTGGGTGCCTTCTCCACCGGTGTGGGAAGCACCGATATGGCTGCCGGCATGGCCACCGGAACCGCTTGGTTCAAGGTTCCCTCCGCCATCCGGTTCCATCTTACCGGAAAACTCCCCGAAAATTGCAGCGGCAAAGACGTGATTCTGACCATCATCGGCAAAATCGGCGTGGACGGTGCCCTGTACAAGAGCATGGAGTTCTGCGGAGAAGGCGTTGCCTCCCTTTCCATGGATGACCGGCTGTGCATCTGCAACATGGCCATTGAGGCCGGTGCCAAAAATGGCATATTCCCGGTGGACGATGTCACCATGGCCTATATGGAAGGCCGCTGCGAGCGCAAGCCCGTGGTTTATACCGCCGATCCGGATGCTCAGTACGAGCAGACCATTGAAATTGACCTGAGCAGCATCGTCCCCACGGTTGCCTGCCCCCATCTGCCGGAGAACACCAAGCCTGCTGCGGATCTGAGCCACATTAAAATCGATCAGGTGGTGATCGGCAGCTGCACCAATGGCCGAATGGAGGACATGGAAGCAGCCTACAACACCCTGAAGGGCAAGACCATCGCCCCGGGGGTACGCTGCATCATCATTCCCGCCACCATGCAGATTTACCGGGATTGTGTGGAAAGAGGCTACGTTACCGCCTTTATTGACGCCGGTGCTGTGGTTTCCACCCCCACCTGCGGTCCCTGCCTGGGCGGCTATATGGGCATTCTGGCAGCTGGTGAGCGGTGTATTGCCACCACCAACCGCAACTTTGTAGGCCGGATGGGCCATGTGGACAGCGAGGTGTATCTGGCCAGTCCCGCCACCGCCGCCGCTTCCGCCCTCACCGGTTACATCACCGCTCCCAAGGAGGTATGAGCATGAACACCCAAGGAACTGTTTTCAAGTATCCCGACAATGTGGATACCGATGTGATTATCCCCGCCCGGTACTTAAACACCGCCAACGCCCAGGAACTGGCAAAGCACTGCATGGAAGACATCGACACTAGTTTCGTCAGCCGGGTACAGCCTGGAGACATTATGGTAGCCGGATGGAACTTTGGCTGCGGTTCTTCCCGGGAGCATGCTCCCCTGGTCATTAAGACCTGCGGAACCGGGTGCGTCATTGCCAAGAGCTTTGCCCGAATCTTCTACCGCAACGCCATCAACATCGGCCTGCCTATTCTGGAATGCGAGCAGGCTGCGGAAGAAATTCGCTCTGGCGACCAGGTTCATGTGGATTTCGATTCCGGCATCATCACCGACCTGACCACTGGAAAGACCTATCAGGCAGAACCTTTCCCCGAGTTCATTCAAAACATAATTCGCAAAGGCGGACTACTTGCCTCTTTACGGGAGGTGTGATATAATGACAAGAAACATTGCACTCATCCGGGGTGACGGCATCGGCCCGGAGATTGTAGAGCAGGCTTTGTTGGTTCTGGACAAAGTTGCCGCGCTCTACGGACATACCTTTACTTATACTGACGTAGATATGGGCGGAAACGCCATTGACAAGTGGGGCGATCCCCTGCCTCAGGAAATGCTGCAGAAATGTCTGGATTCGGACAGCGTACTGCTGGGTGCCGTAGGCGGCCCCAAGTGGAATGATGTTCCCGGCCCCATGCGTCCGGAAAAGGGATTGCTCCGGCTCCGGGCTGGAATGGG
>USHP01000128.1 GCA_900554625.1 uncultured Eubacteriales bacterium
GAGGTGCGTATGCTGGACAACCGTTACGCCCTTTTGTTTATCCGTGGCGAGCGGCCGGTGATGGACGAGAAATACGACATTCTGAAACACCCGAACATTGCGCTGACCGAGGACGGCGGCGCAGCACCCTATGAACACGGCGGGACGGAAAACGCCGTTGCGACGCTCTCGTTTGCAGGCGCTGCCGCCGAAACCGTATCCGCCCCCAATGAACCCACACTCGATTATGAGCTTCTGTCCGACGAGGATATAGAGGCTCTTTTTTAATTCAATTCTCAAGGAGGATAAACCCATGAAGAACACCAAAAAGACCGCAAACAAGCTGCCTGTGCCCAGCAAGGTCAGAAAGGGCTTCCGTTTCTACTGTGCCGCTGTGCTGTCGGTGGCCCTTGTGCTCGGCTGCTCCGTTACGGCCTTTGCCGCCAATGACCCGATCGCCGTTGTGAACAACCTGAGCGATTTCATTTTCGGCCTGATCCGTGCGGTCGGCCTGATCCTGCTCGGCTGGGGCATCGTGCAGGTGGGACTTTCGTTCCAGTCCCACGATCCCAGCCAGCGAAGCAACGGCTTTCTCACCCTTGCGGGCGGCATCGTCATCACCTTTGCCAAAGAGATCCTCAACCTGATCACGGGCTGAAAGGAGGCAGCAGATGGAAAAGTGTGAGTGCTATATCCACTCTTTGAAACAGGGAGAAACCCATGTGCTCGGTGAGGCGACGATCCTCAAACGCATCGGGGACAACGACTACCTTGCCGAATACAACGGCGTGAAGTGCCACGCCATATTCAATCCCTTTGCCGGGCGCTACTTTGTAGACGATGTGTACGGCGTGATCCGCAGTACGCCTGACCGGGACAGCAGATAAATGATACGGTGTATGGGGCAGGTCACTTCGGCCTGCCCCTATTTGCCGGAAAGGAGGAAGCTGTGAAGAATTACAGCATTATTTACGCAGACCCGCCTTGGCGGTACAAAGTCTATTCTAAAAAGGGACTTGGGCGCTCCGCCGAATCCCACTACCCGACAATGGAGCTGGAAGATATACGGGCGCTGCCGGTCGGCACGCTTGCCGCCGATGACTGCGTATTGTTTCTATGGACAACGATCCCGCTGCTGCACGACTGCTTTTCGGTCATGCGTGCATGGGGCTTTTCGTATAAGACGGTGGCTTTCGTGTGGATCAAGCAGAACCGCAAGTCCGACAGCCTGTTTTGGGGTATGGGACACTGGACGAGAGCCAATGCGGAGTTCTGTATGCTTGCCACCAAAGGCCACCCGAAACGCCGCTCGGCCGGGGTGCATCAAGTCATTCTCTCCCACATTGAGGAACACAGCAAAAAGCCGGAAGAAGCAAGACGGCGCATTGTTGAGCTGATGGGCGATCTGCCCCGCATTGAACTGTTCGCCCGTCAGAAAGCGGACGGATGGGATGTTTGGGGCAACGAGGTCGCCTGCGATATTGCGCTGACGGGAGGTGAGATCAAT
Organism: uncultured Eubacteriales bacterium; assembly: GCA_900554625.1. Classification (GTDB taxonomy): domain Bacteria; phylum Bacillota; class Clostridia; order Oscillospirales; family Oscillospiraceae; genus Faecousia. The sequence continues at coordinate 1,487 of USHP01000128.1, forward strand.
GTCGGATAACTGGATCGTGCAGAACCTCGAAAACGCACTCAAAACTTGGAACGAAAAGCTGGCGGAGATTTGGCAGCTCATCACGCAGTCACCGGAGCAGTTCAAGGGCGGCACGATTTGGAATGTGATCGTCGGCATCCACGGTGCGGTGCAAGCCATCGGTCTTGCGCTGCTCGTTTTGTTCTTTGTAGTGGGCGTGATGAAAACCTGCGGCTCCTTTGCGGAACTGAAACGGCCAGAGCACGCTCTGAAAGTGTTCATCCGTTTTGCCCTCGCCAAAGCCGCCGTCACATACGGCTTGGAGCTGATGATCGCCCTGTTCAATATCGTGCAGGGGCTGATCTCCACCATTATGAACGCCGCAGGCTTTGGGGCGGCGCAGGAAACCGTGTTGCCTGCCGAAATCGTGACCGCCGTGGAGGACTGCGGCTTTTTTGAAAGCATCCCATTGTGGGCAGTGACCTTGATCGGCGGGCTGTTCATCACGGTCTTATCGTTTATCATGATCATGACCGTGTACGGCAGATTTTTCAAACTTTATCTCTACACGGCCATTGCGCCGGTCCCGCTCTCGGCCTTTGCGGGCGAACCGTCGCAGAATATCGGCAAGAGCTTTATCAAGAGTTATGCCGCCGTTTGCTTGGAAGGTGCGATCATCGTACTGGCCTGCATCATCTTCTCCCTGTTAGCATCCAGCCCGCCCGTCGTCGATCCCGACGCTGCGGCGGTAACGCAAGTGTGGTCGTATGTGGGCGAGCTGATCTTCAATATGCTGGTGCTTGTCGGCGCTGTCAAAATGGCCGACCGTGTTGTGCGTGAAATGATGGGCTTGTAATTGCTTTCTGCGGATATTCGCAGGAGGCTATTTTTATGTAAGTAAAGGAGCGATATGCTATGAACTCATACGAAGAAAAAAAGCAACGGAGAATCGACTACTACAACGATAAAGCGGAGAAGTTTGAACAGCAAAGCAGCCAGCTTGCACACGAATCGAGCAAAATGGTTGAGGCGATTCCTCTGGGGCAGCCGCTTTTGGTCGATCACTATTCCTACAAATCCGATAAAAACTACCGTGACCGTGCATGGGGCAAAATGGAGAAATCCGTGGAGGCCGGTCAAAAAGCGGACTACTACCGCAGTAAGGCCGAGGCCGCCGAGAAGAACACCGCCATTTCCAGCGACGACCCCGAAGCCGTTACGAAGCTGAAAGAAAAATTGCAGCAGCGACAAGACTTGCAAAGCCATATGAAAAAAGTCAACGCCTATTACCGCAAAAACGGTACGATGAAAGGATTTGAGGGCATTTCCGATGAAAAGGCGGCACAGATTGACGAGAGCGTGAAAAATGACTATTCGTGGATTACCGCCCCTTATGCTCCCTATGAGCTATCCAACAACAACGCGGAAATTAACCGTCTGAAAAAGCGAATTGAAAGTCTTGAACGCCGTGAGGAAACGGGTTTTGTCGGCTGGCAGTTTGAGGGCGGCGAAGCGGTTGCCAATCAAGAAGAAAACCGCTTGCAGCTTCTTTTTGATGAAAAGCCCGGCGAGGAACAGCGCAGTAAACTCAAAAGCTGGGGCTTTCGCTGGTCGCCCTCCAATAAGGCGTGGCAGAGGCAGTTAAACGGCAACGCCATTTATGCCGCCGGGCAGATTGATTTTATCAAGCCCCTTGACGGCAGAACCCCGCGCGAGCTTCAACCGAAGCCCAAAGCCAAAGGCGAACAGGAACGATAACGGGAGGTGATATTTTGGAAGTCAAGATCAACCGTGAAATCCGCAACTATACCGAATCTATGTTTTTCGGTTTGAGTATGCGGCAATTCATCTTTTCCATTTTGGCGGTCGCTGTTGCCGTGGGGCTGTACTTTCTGCTGAAACCCCACTTCGGGACGGAAACCGTCAGTTGGATGTGTATTCTCGGTGCCGCACCCTTTGCGGCGCTGGGCTTTATCACTTATCACGGCATGACCGCTGAGCAGTTTCTCTGGGCGTGGCTGCGCTCAGAGCTGTTAGAGCCGAAAGAGCTTCGCTTTGAATCATCAAACCTCTACTACGAAGCGCTGAAAGACAAATTGGAGGGAGGAAAATCATGATCAAAACGCTGAAAAACCTGTTAAAACAGGACAAGGAGCGATACACCGTGCCCCGCAAGGTGCAGGATGTGATCCCTATCCGCCGCATCTGGAAGGATGGTATTTTTCAAGTGGGCGGTCGCTTTTCCAAGACCTATCAGTTTACCGACATCAACTACCTTGTGGCAAGCCGCGAGGACAAGGAGCAGATGTTCCTTGCCTATTCGGAGCTACTGAACAGTTTGGATTCCGGGGCGACAACGAAGATCACCATCAACAACCGCAGGCTGAACCGGGCGAATTTCGAGCAGTCGATCTTGATGCCCATGCAGGGCGACGCCTGCGATGTGTACCGCCGGGAATACAATCAAATGCTGCTTAATAAAGCCACCGGCGCCAACGGCATCATTCAGGAGAAGTATATCACGGTGTCAGTCTGCAAGAAAGACATCGAAGAAGCCCGCACCTACTTTGCCCGGATCGGCGCCGACCTGATCGCTCATTTCGCCGCCCTCGGCTCCAAGTGTACCGAGCTGGACGCCGCCGAAAAGCTGCGGGTGCTCCACGACTTCTACCGTCAGGGCGAAGAAGCGGCGTTTCACTTTGACCCGCAGGATATGATGCGCAAGGGGCATGATTTCAAGGACTGTATCTGCCCCGACTCTTTGGAGAAAAGCAGCGACTGCCTGAAGCTGGGCGAGAAATACTGCAGGGTCTTGTTTCTGAAAGACTATGCTTCATATATCAAAGACAGCATGGTTACGGAGCTGACCGACTTCAACCGAAATATGATGCTGTCGATCGATGTTGTGCCGATCCCCACCGACGAGGCCGTGCGGGAGGTGGAAAACCGTCTGCTCGGCATCGAAACCAACATCACCAACTGGCAGCGCAGGCAGAACGCCAACAACAATTTCTCCGCCGTCGTCCCCTATGATATGGAGCTCCAGCGCAAAGAGAGCAAGGAATTTCTGGACGACCTGACCACAAGAGATCAGCGGATGATGCTTGCTGTTATTACGATGGTCATTACCGCCGACGACAAAAAGCAGCTCGACAGCGACACCGAAACGGTGCTTGCCGTGGCGCGAAAGCATATGTGTCAGCTTGCCGTGCTGAAATTTCAGCAGTTCGACGGGCTGAACACCGTTCTCCCCATCGGCACACGGAGGATCAATGCGTTCCGTACCCTCACCACCGAAAGCCTTGCGGTGTTCATGCCCTTTAAAGTGCAGGAGGTGCAGGACAAGGGCGGCATTTACTTCGGAGAGAACGCCATCTCTCACAACCTCATCATGTGCAATAAGGCAAATCTTCTGAACCAATCGGCGTTCCTGTTGGGCGTGCCCGGTTCGGGCAAATCGTTCAGCGCTAAGGAACTGATCGCTTTTCTTATTCTCAACACTGCCGATGATGTACTGGTCTGCGACCCGGAAAACGAATTTGGTGCGCTGGCGGCGGCTTTGGGCAAGGAAACAGCGACCGTCATTCATATGGCGGCAGGCGGCAAAGACCGCTTGAACGCCATGTATATGGTGGACGGCTACGGCGAGAACAATCCCATCGTGGAGAAATCGCAGTTCATCATGTCCCTTGTGGAGCAGATCGACAAGGCCGGTGTTGGCCCGCAGCAGAAATCCATCATCGACCGCTGCACGGCGCTGGTGTATCAGGACGCCGAGCGAACGGGCAAACCCGCTACGCTCTGCGACCTGCGAAACAAGCTGCTGGAACAGCCCGAAGAAAAAGCAAAAGAAATCGCCTTGTCGCTGGAGCTGTTCACCACCGGTTCACTCGATATTTTCGGTCACGAAAGCACCGTTGATCTCGACAGGCGCATCGTCGTATTTGATATTCACGGGCTTGGCGAGCAGCTGAAGCCTACGGGACTGCTGGTGATCACCGACACCATTCTCAACCGTGTCACCCTCAACTGGAAAAAGGGCAAGCGTACCCACATCTTTATCGACGAATTTCATGTCGTTTTTGAAAATGAGCAGAGCGGCATTTTCTTCAATTCCGCATGGCGGCAGTTCCGTAAGCGCAACGGTTATCCCACCGCCATCACGCAGAATGTGGAATACCTGCTGGATTCCGTGCAGGCAAGCACAATGCTCTCCAACTCTGAGTTCGTGGTCATGCTCAATCAGGCGTTCTCCGACCGTGCCAAGCTCTCGAAGCTCCTGAACATTTCCGACGAGCAGATGAGCTATGTCACCAATGCCGACGCTGGCTGCGGGCTGATCAAGTACGGCTCGGCGCTGGTGCCGTTTATCAACCGCTTTCCGAAAAATACCGAGCTTTACCGCTTAATGACGACGCGCCCCGGTGAGGGTGTGTTTGGCAATGCGCAGAGGTAAAGCCATGCCCGACATCAAAACGAGAGATGCGGT
>USHP01000129.1 GCA_900554625.1 uncultured Eubacteriales bacterium
CCTCACCGGGAGGAATGCTCCTTCCATATTTATGAAATTGCTGTGCCTGACCGGGAAGGGCTGCTGTCGGAGCTGGCCAAGAATGACATTTACGGCGGTGTCCACTACCGGGACAACACGGAATTTTCCATGTACACCTACGCCCAGGGCACCTGCCCCCACGCCCACGAAATCAGCCAGCATATCATCACCATGCCCCTGCACATGTATCTGACCGACGAGGATGTGGCAAAAATCGCCGGAATTGTCAATGGCTATGTAAAATAACCTATCCTGTCGGAAAACCCCTGTGAGCTTTTCCGACAAACTTTGGCAGTCTGCTGCGCGCATAATTTGTCCCCCGAATGGGGGACAAATTCCACACTTGCAGCCTGAGCAGTGTTTTCGTCCAGGTACATGCCCCGGCCGAAAACGGTTTTGATTTTATTTGCCGCCGTAGGCGGCAAACTCTGCGAGGCTTTTGGGGCACACTGCGTAAAATAATCTTTTCTCCCGCTGCCGGAAAATGCAGCGGGAGATTTTTTGCTTTTCTCCGGCTTTTTCGTTGGAACGGAGCAAGAAATTTGGGAGCACGGACGGCAATTTGTTCACAAATTCGACTATTATTCTCTTTACAAGTATGCTATAATACATCAAATTGGTTGTCTGCGGCCATTTCTAATGTTAAAGGAGATTACAATGGGACTTTTTGATAAATTGTTCGGAACCCGCTCCCAGCGGGAGCTGAAGAAGATCCAGCCCATGGTGGATCAGATTCTTGCTCTGGAAGACAGCTACAAAGCTCTCAGCGAAGAAGAGCTCCGGGGAAAAACCGCTCAGTTTAAGCAGCGGCTGGCAGATGGGGAACCCCTGGATGATCTGCTGCCGGAAGCCTTTGCCACCGTTCGGGAAGCTGCCGACCGGGTGCTGGGCCTGCGGCCTTACCCCGTTCAGCTCATCGGCGGCATTGTGCTGCATCAGGGCCGGATCGCCGAAATGAAAACCGGTGAAGGCAAGACCCTGGTAGCCATTCTGCCCTGTTACCTGAACGCCCTCACCGGTGAAGGCGTCCATGTGGTCACCGTCAATGACTACCTGGCAAAATATCAGTCCGAGTGGATGGGCAAGGTCTACCGGTATCTGGGTCTGAGCATCGGCCTGGTGATTCCCGGCATGACGCCCCAGGAGCGCCGGACTGCCTACGCCGCCGACATTACTTACTGCACCAACAACGAGCTGGGCTTTGATTACCTCCGGGACAACATGGCCATCTACAAGCAGGAGCTGGTCCAGCGGGGCCACGCCTTTGCCATCGTGGACGAGGTGGACTCCATCCTCATCGACGAAGCCCGTACGCCGCTGATTATCTCCGGCAAGGGGGAAGATTCTTCCCAGCTGTATGAAATGGCTGACCGGTTCGTTTCCTCCCTGCGCAAGCAGGTGTTTGCCAAGACCGACGAGAAGGAAGTCCAGGACGACTATGACTGCGACTACTTTGTGGACGAAAAGGCCCGCACTGTGTCCCTGACCGCCAGCGGCATTGCCAAGGCCGAGCGGTTCTTTGGTGTGGACAACCTGGCTGACGCAGAAAACACCACATTGAGCCACCACATCAACCAGGCCATGAAGGCCCGGGGCCTGATGAAGAAGGACATTGACTATGTGGTCAAGGACGGCCAGATCATCATCGTAGACGAGTTCACCGGACGACTGATGTACGGCCGGCGCTACAACGAAGGTCTGCACCAGGCCATCGAAGCCAAGGAAGGCGTCACCGTGGCAGGGGAGAGCAAGACCCTGGCTACCATCACCTTCCAGAATTTCTTCCGGCTGTACCGCAAGCTCTCCGGCATGACCGGTACCGCTTTGACGGAAGAGGAAGAATTTGCCACCATTTACAAGCTGGACGTGGTGGAGATTCCCACCAACAAGCCGGTGATCCGCATTGACCACCCGGACGTGGTGTACAAGAACGAAGCAGGCAAATTCCGGGCCATTGTCCAGCAGGTAAAGGCCTGCCACGAGAAGGGCCAGCCCGTACTGGTGGGTACCATCTCCATTGAAAAGAGTGAGCTGCTGAGCAAGCTTCTCAAGCGGGAAGGCATCCCCCACAACGTGTTGAACGCCAAGCACCACGAGCAGGAAGCCCAGATCGTGGCCCAGGCCGGTAAATTCGGCGCCGTCACCATCGCCACCAACATGGCCGGTCGTGGTACCGACATTATGCTCGGCGGCAACGCAGACTTCCTGGCCAAGGCAGAGCTGGCAAAATCCGACCCGCCGGAGGAACTGCTCCAGGAAGCCGACTCCTTTGCCGAAACCTCTGACCCCCAGGTTCTGGAAGTCCGGGCCAAGTATGAGGAGCTGCTGAAAAAGTACAAAGCCTCCATTGCCGACGAGGCGGAAAAGGTTCGTGCCGCCGGCGGCCTGTTCATCATCGGCACCGAGCGCCATGAGTCCCGGCGTATTGACAATCAGCTGCGGGGCCGTTCCGGCCGTCAGGGCGACCCGGGCGAAAGCCGGTTCTACCTGAGCCTGACCGACGATCTGATGCGCCTGTTCTCCACCGACCGGGTGATGGGTATGATGGATTCCCTGGGTCTGGATGAGGACACCCCCATTGATGCCAAAATCCTCAGCAACGCTGTGGAAAACGCCCAGAAAAACGTGGAATCCCGGAACTTCCGGGCCCGGAAAAACGTGCTGGAATACGACGACGTGATGAACACCCAGCGTGAAGTGATCTACGCCCAGCGGCAGAAGGTGCTCGACGGCGAAGATCTGCGGGAGAACATGATGACCATGCTCCGCTCCCTGGTGGACACCACCGTCACCACCGCCTTCAGCGACAATGGCGGCAACGCCAACGCCGAGGGACTGACCCATCTGGCGGCTGCCATGGAGGGCATCTACTTCGCCCGGGGCACTCTGGCCGCCCGGGCATCCCAGCTGGAAGCCAAACCTGCTCAGGAAGTAGCGGATATCATCTACGAAATCGCCCAGAAAACCTACGAAGCAAAGGAAAACACCTACACCCCCGCCGTTATGCGGGAGCTGGAGCGTGTGGTCATGCTGCGGGTAGTAGACGAATACTGGATGGACAACATCGACGCCATGGACGATCTGAAGCAGGGCATCGGCCTGCGGGCTTACGGTCAGCATGACCCGGTGATTGCCTATAAGGAAGAGGGCTTCCAGATGTTCGAGGCCATGATCCAGGCCATCCGGGAAGAGACCATCCGCCGGATGTTCCTGGTGCAGCTGCGGACCAACCAGGAAGTCAAGCGGGAAAAGGTTGCCAAGGAAACCGGCACCGCCGCCTCCGGCAAGCCCAGCGTAAAGCCCGCCCCCATCCGCAAGGAAAAGAAGGTAGGCCCCAACGATCCCTGTCCCTGCGGCAGCGGCAAGAAGTACAAGAAGTGCTGCATGCAGAAGGACAAGGCTGCCCAGCTGGAGGGCTGAGAAACAGAAAACCGCCCCATTTGATAACAGGTGAATTTTATGTCGATACAAACCGTAAAACAGGGGGATCTGGAGTATCTGGTTGCCCAGGAAATCTCCGTACCCCACTGCTTCACCACCCGTTTCGGCGGTGTCAGCACCGGCACCCAGGCCAGTCTGAACCTGGCCTACGGCCGGGGAGACACCATGGAAAACGTGGAAACCAACCTGAGAATCCTGGCAAAGGCCCTGGATTTTGACGAAACAAAGCTGGTGATGACCCGTCAGACCCATACGGACATTGTCCGCCCGGTAACGGCGGCGGATGCCCGGGGCCTGTGCCACCGGGACTACCCGGAGTGCGACGGTCTGATTACCAACACCCCGGGGGTAACCCTGCTGGTCTTTACCGCCGACTGCACCCCGGTGCTGCTGTTCGATCCGGTTACCGGCGCGGTAGGCGCCGTTCACGCCGGATGGCGGGGCACCGTTCAGGACATTGCCGGCAAGGCCGTGCAGGCCATGATGGAGCAATACGGCTGCCGCCCGGAAAACATCCGGGCCGCCATCGGCCCCAACATCGGCCAGTGCCACTTTGAAACCCGGGAAGATGTGCCCAATGCGCTGCTGGATGCCTTTGGAGATGACGTGGCCCGCTACATTGAAAAGCGGGGCGATCGGTACTACCCCGACCTGAAGGCCGTCAATGCCTATCTGCTGCGGCGCCGGGGGGTAAACACCATCGCCGTCAGCGACGCTTGCACCTACTGCCAGAATCAGCGGTTCTGGTCTCACCGGGCAACTTGTGGCGAGCGGGGCTCCCAGGGCGCTCTGATTGTCTGCAAGGAGGTTTGCCCATGAAACGATTGACCGCTCTGCTGCTGATTTTTGTTCTGATTCTGGGAGGCTGCGGCCGGAAAATTGACAACTCCGCCTACCAGGCTACCGGCGATGCCATCTTGATGGAAGGCCAGGACCCGGAGGACATCATGCCGGAAGAGGAGGATACCCAGGAGCTGACCCTGGCCTACTACCCGAACCGCTCCCTGAACCCCCTGTTCGGCAGTGACTACACCAATCGGGTGCTGATGTCGCTGATGTACCAGGGCCTGTTCGCCGTGGACAGCAAGAAAAATGTTACCCCAATTCTCTGTGGAAAGTATGAAGTCTCTGAAAACCGCCGCAACTGGACCTTTTACTTAGACCCCAACGCCACCTTCTCCGACGGCACCAAGGTCACCGCCCAGGACGTGGTTGCCTGCTACCAGCAGGCCAAGGAAAACGACTACTACAAAAACCGTTTCAAAAAGCACCTGCTGGAGGTAAGCGCTCTGGAAAACGGCGGCATTTTGTTCCAGATGGACACCGCCTATGAGAATTTGCCCCTTTTGCTGGATGTGCCCATTGTCAAGGCCTCCGAGGTAAACCAGACCGAAGGAACCCCTCCCGTAGGCACCGGACCTTACGTCTTCGTAAAAGCCGCCGGCGGCGCCCAGCTTCACCGCAATCCCACCTGGTGGTGCGGCAACATCAAGATTCCGGCTACCGACGAGAGCATTGACCTGGTGGAAGTTACCTCCCCGGCGGATGTCCGGGACGAATTCCAGTTCGGCAATGTCAGCGTGGTTTGCACCAATCCCATGAGTGACTCCTTCGCGGAGTATCGCTGTGACTACGAGCTGTGGGAAATTGAAAGCGGTTACCTGATGTACATTGGCTGTAACATCACCTACAGTGATTTCTTTGAAGACAGCAATATGCGTGTCAACCTGACATACGGCATCGACCGGGAGACTCTGGCCCAGGATATCTATAAGGGGCTGGTGGAACCGGTAACCTTGCCCTGTGCTCCAACGGAATCCTACTACAGCAAAACTCTGGCGGATAAATACGCCTACGACCCATCCAAATTCGTCTCTTTCCTCACCGGATATGCCATTCCCAAAGATGACGACGGGGAGCAGAAAGAGCTTAGGATTCTGGTTAACTCCGACGATTCCGCCCGGGTGCGGGCAGCCCGGAGCATTGCCCAGAATCTGACGGAGCTGGGTCTGCCTGCCACCACCATGGAGAAAACCACCGGCGCTTATCAGGACGTTCTGGTAGCTCAGACCTATGACATCTACCTGGGCATGACCCGGCTGTCCCCCAATATGGACCTGACGGAATTCTTCCGGGGTTGGGGAGAGCTGAGCTGGGGCGGCCTGGCCCACGAAACCCTTCAGGGCATGTGCTACAGTACCCTGGATAACAGCGGCACCTACTACAACCTCTACCAGAAACTGGCAGAGGACGGGCGAATTATACCGGTGCTGTTCGGCTACTACAACGTGTATGCCCGCCGGGGTCTGCTGCCGGATCTGAATCCCTCCCGGGACAATGTATTCTACTACAGCCTGGGCAAAACCATGGAAGGAACCCTCAGCGAACCTCAGGCAGAGGAAACCGAAGCCACTGAGGAAACGGCATAATGGCGATAAGTTGCGGCTTTCCCCGAGACGGCCGGCAATTTACCAT
>USHP01000130.1 GCA_900554625.1 uncultured Eubacteriales bacterium
GCCCCGGGCCGCCGCCACACTGCACAGGCCAATGCCGGTATTGCCGGAGGTAGGCTCAATAATCACGCTGCCTTTTTTCAGCACCCCCCGGCGCTGGGCGTCGTCGATCATGGACAGAGCCACCCGGTCTTTGGCGGAGCCGGCCGGGTTCTTTCCTTCCAGTTTTGCCAGAATGGTTGCCTGGAGGTTTCTATTTTTTTCCATATTCCCCAGATGCAGCAGCGGGGTTCTGCCGATAAGCTGGGATGCGGACTGGTAAATATTTGCCATAACAAACCCTCCCTGATTGGGCATTTTCTTAGTGGGAATTATACACCCCTGCCTCCCCCATGTCAATTGACTTTGACACGGGGCTATGCTAAACTGAGGAGAAAAAGGAGGGATGTATCCATGACCCCCATTGAGGAACAGATTGAAGGTATTGTAGACAGTATTCTGGAAGATTATCACAACGGCCGGGATATCGACAAGCTGGACCCCTTCCAGCACCCGGACAAAGATGTGGTCATCGACATGATCGGAAAGCTTCTGCGGATTGTCTACCCCGGCTTCTCCCGGGACAGAGCCTACCGTATTTACAACACCAAGCATAACCTGTCCATGCTGATTGAAGATGTGATGTACAATCTGAATAAGCAGATTGCCATCGTTCTGCGCAGTTCCATGTCGGCCCAGGAAGCCCAGGATAGAGCCCAGATGCTGAGCCTGGAATTTTTCCGGGCCATTCCCGGCGTCCGGTCTGTGATTCAGACCGATGTAGAGGCCTTCTACGACGGTGACCCGGCGGCCTACAGCGTAGACGAAATTGTCTTCTGCTATCCCGGGCTGTACGCCATTACCGTATACCGGCTGGCCCACATTCTGTACACATTGAACGTGCCCATGCTGCCCCGGATCATGACGGAGCATGCCCACTGCATCACCGGCATTGACATCAACCCCGGCGCCACCATCGGCAAATATTTCTTCATCGACCACGGCACCGGCATTGTGGTGGGTGAAACCACCGTCATCGGCGACCATGTGAAAGTATACCAGGGTGTCACCCTGGGCGCTCTCACCACCCGTGGCGGCCAGAGCCTGCGGGGCAAGAAGCGCCACCCCACCATTGAGGACAACGTAACCATCTACGCCGGCGCCTCCATTCTGGGCGGCGGTACAGTGATCGGACGGGACAGCGTCATCGGCTCCAACGTCTTTATCACCCACTCCATCCCCGCCTGCACCACCGTCAGTGTCAAGAGCCAAGAACTGCAGTTCAAACCCCGCAACTGCCCCGGCGACTGCTCCAACTGTCCCACGAAACCCGAACCCTTCTGGGAAGGGCAAAAATAACCCCTTTCCTCCCCTGCTGCAAAATGCGAATAGAAAGGCCGCTGATTTTCACGCAATGGTGTAAATCAGCGGCATTTTTCCATTTTTTACGAACAATCCGCACAAACCTTATTCTGCAAGGTTTGTAAGTGTATCGCCCGCAATGCGGTACACTGTCCAATCTGACATCGGCTCTGCTCCCAAGGATCGGTAAAAGTCAATGCTGGGTTGATTCCAGTCAAGACACCACCATTCCAAGCGTCCACATTTTCGCTCAACGGCAATGGATGCCAATTTTTTCAAAATCGCTTTTCCATAGCCATTGCCGCGGTATTCCGGTTTCACAAACAGGTCTTCCAGATAAATTCCTGCACGACCGAGGAAGGTGGAAAAGTTATGAAAGAAAAGTGCAAATCCAATCTCTTTTCCGTCTACAACAGCAAACAGAACCTCCGCTTTCTGCTTATCAAAAATCCACTCTTCCAGGGTTACCTCATCCGCAACCACTTCATGCAGCATCTTTTCATAATCGGCAAGTTCTTTTATAAATTGTAGTATCAGATGGGTGTCCTTTCGCTGTGCATACCGAAAAGTAACTTCTTTCTTCATTTGGATAACACGATCTCCTTCTGTTTTCTCACATGCTTGCCGCCAGACATCATATCATTGGTCCCGACAGATTTTTTGGATCTTTTCAAACACCCACAATATCCTTGATGACTTCCCCCGCCAGAATCAGTCCGGCGGCTCCCGGGACGTAGGAAAGGCTTCCCGGAATCTGCCGCTTGCCGATGGCGGCGGCCTCTTCCTCCCAGCCGGTGGGAGTTTGGGCCTCTTCCTGGGAGTAGACCACCTTCAGATGGGCAATACCTCGTTTTTTCAGTTCCTTGCGCATCACCCGGGCCAGGGGGCACATGGAGGTTTTGGCAATGTCCGCCACCTGGAATGCCGCCGCATCCAGCTTGTTTCCCGTGCCCATGCAGCTGATGATGGGCGTGCCTGCGCTGTGGGCCTTCTGCACCAGAGCCAGCTTGCCGGTAACGGTGTCGATGGCATCCACAATATAATCGTATTGGGCAAAATCAAATTGACTTTCCGTGTCCGGCCCGAAGAAAAGAGCATGGGTTCTGACACAGCAGGCCGGATTGATTTGCTGCACCCGCTCTCTGGCCGCCTCCGTTTTCGGCATGCCAAGGGTTGCGTAGGTTGCCAGAATCTGCCGGTTCAAGTTGGTAAGGCCCACGGTGTCGTTGTCAATCAGATCCAGCTGGCCAACGCCGCTGCGTGCCAGGGCTTCCACCACATAACCCCCAACGCCACCCAGGCCGAACACCGCCACCCGGGCCTTTTGCAGCCGCTCCATGGCAGGCTCTCCCAGCAGCATCTGGGTACGGAAAAATTGCTCGTGTATCATGGCTTCCTCCGAAATGATTTTTCTTATGGTATGCAAAAGCGGCTTTGGAATCCCTCCGAAGCCGCTTTTTGATAGGGAAGCTCTGATTCAATCGGCAAGAGCCGACAGCCGAAGACGAATGATTCAGAGCTCCCTTAGTCTTCAATTCTGCGGATGCTGGCACCCAAAGCGGTGAGCTTCTCCACCAGATTTTCATAGCCCCGCTCGATGAAGTGGATATGCTCCACATAGGTGGTACCCTCTGCCGCCAATCCGGCAATCACCAGCGCCGCACCAGCCCGCAGATCGTGGGCACAGACGGTGGCACCAGTCAGCTTCTCCACACCGGTAACCAGTGCAGTTTTGCCGCCGATCCGGATATTGGCACCCATGCTCTCCAACTCGGTGCAGTAGCCGAAGAACCGGGTTTCATAGACACTTTCCATCAAACGGCTGGTGCCGTTGGCCAGGGCCATGCACACACAGACCTGAGCCTGCATATCCGTGGGAAAACCGGGATAAGGCTGGGTCTTGACGGTGGTTCTGCGCAGCTTTCCGGTCCGGATAATCCGGATGGAATCGTCATAGTTGATGATCTTGGCGCCCATTTCCCGCAGCTTGCTGGTGATGCAGTCCATGTGCTTCGGGATGACGTTCTGAACCAGCACATTGCCGCCCACCGCTGTCACTGCTGCCATGTAGGTACCGGCCTCAATCTGGTCGGGGATAATGGCATAGCTGCCGCCCCGGAGGAAATTCACGCCCCGGATTTTCACCGTATCCGTACCGGCGCCGGTAATCCGGGCACCCATAGTATTGAGGAAGTTGGCAAGATCCACGATATGGGGCTCTTTCGCAGCATTTTCGATAATAGTCTGACCGGGAATCAGGGTAGCCGCCAGCATGATGTTCACCGTAGCGCCCACCGAGGCCATATCCAGACAAATCCGTCCGCCCTGCAGTCCCTCTTCGCTGGGGGACAGGGCTATGTAGTCCTCCGCCTCATCCACCTCAGCACCTAAGGCCAGGAAGCCCTTGATGTGCTGGTCAATGGGTCGGGAAGCAAAGTTGCAGCCACCGGGCAGAGCCACATGGGCTTTTCCAAACCGGCCCAGCAGCGCACCCATCAGATAGTAGCTGGCCCGCATCTTGGTAACCAACCGGTCCTCCGGCTGCGTGCACTGAACCTCAGAGCAGTCAATTTCAACGACCCCCTGCTCCGGGGTTGTAATCTTAGCGCCCATCCGGTCCAGAATACTCAATAAAATCCGGACATCGGAAATATCAGGCACATTCTCGATCCGGCACTTGCCACTGACCAGCAGCGCCGCAGGCAGAATTGCCACGGCTGCATTTTTCGCGCCGCTGATGGTGACGGTACCGTTCAAGGGATTGCCGCCGTTGATTTCGTATTTGGCCAAGGAATATCCTCTCCTTGTTGCATGAAAGATTCAATCGCCGCATAAAGGCTAGATTATTGTACCATAGAAATTGTCCTATGTAAAGTCCAAAAATCCTCCCCCACCGGGGCCGTCCCCGGAGCGATCCGGGGCAAATCACCGCCGCAGGCCCTTGGGATAGTGGTTTTTCAGCACCCGTCCATCCCCTTTGCCCCAGCCGATGCTGTAGTCTCCGGCGCAGACCAGGCACCAGCCCTTGCGTCCGGATTCCACCACGTCCCCGTGGAGATAATCCGCCATCTGAGGACTGTCCGGCTGGAAATGCTCCGTATTGGCGCAGTCTCTGAGCCACAGTGCCAGGGCGTGGGCAGGCTCGAACCGGTCTTTTTTCACGGTCCCCAGTTCCAGTCCGGGGCGCATTACCTTCAGCCGGGCAATGTCCGGCATTTCTTCCGACGCCAGGAACAGGCTCTGTCCAAAGGAAACCGCCTTTCCCGCCGGCAGGGAAATTCCCAGTTCCCTGGCAAAGTTCTGCCACTGCTGAGGCAGGGGCTTTCCCTGGCTGAGGAGTACTTCCTCTTCTTCCCCGTCCGTTTTGCGCAGCACCGCAGCGAAGTGTCCTTCGCCTTTTAACTTGTGGGGCCACATCCGGTAGCAGCCCGGGTCGGTGGGAACAAACCAGGGAGCTTCCACCTGCTCCGGCTGAAATTCCGGGTGGCTTTCCAGGAAGTTTGCCACCGCCAGTTCATCTTCTTCCGGGGCAAAGGTGCAGGTAGAGTACACCAGCCGTCCTCCCGGACGCACCAGTTGGGCCGCGCTGTGGAGGGTCTCCGCCTGACGGCGGGCGCACATTTCCACCACTTCCTGGCTCCAGTCCGTGACGGCTGCTTCCTCCTTGCGGAACATGCCTTCTCCGGAGCAGGGCGCATCCACCAGCACCCGGTCAAAAAAGCCCGGGAACCTGCTGGCCAGGGTAGCGGGATGTTCATTGGTCACCAGGGCATTGGGCACCGCCATCCGCTCGATATTCCGGGAGAGAATCTTTGCCCGGGCAGGATGAATTTCGTTGCACAGCAAAAATCCTTTCCCCAGCATTCTGCCGGCAATCTGGGTACTTTTTCCCCCGGGGGCGGCGCAGAGGTCGCAGATCCGCTCTCCCGGCTGGGGGTCCAGCAGAGAAACCGGTGCCATGGCACTGGCCTCTTGTAGGTAGTATACGCCGGCTTCGTGGTAAACGTGCAGGCCGGGCCGGGATTGGGGATCATAGTAAACTCCCGCCTCTTCCCAGGGTACCGGCTCCTGGGCAAAGGGCAGATCGGGCCGCTGCCCTTTCAGAGGATTAAACCGCAGGGCCACCGCCCGGGGACGCTCCAACGTCTGTAAAAACTGAGGATATTCCTCCCCCAGCTGAAGCTGCATTCGGTCAAGAAAGGCTTTCGGCAGCATACACATTTCTCCGTTTCTGTAAGATAGCAGCATTATACCATAGCCGGGTGCTTTTTTCCACCGCAATTGCGTAAGCCCTCAAAAAATGAAAAATCTTCCGCACCCATGGTTTAAGCAAAGAAAAATAGGGCTATACTCAGCTTCGGAGGTGCTAATTTACCATGAGCGACAACAAAAACACCGGTCGCGGCTTTGCTGGTAAGGGCTACTACATAGCCCTGATCCTGTGTGCTGCGGCCATCGGAATCACCGGCTATTTGTACTACCAAAACGCAAGCCAGACCGAACAGATTTCCATCCAGGAAACCGAGGATGTGCTGGTAGGCACCATGGGGACGGAAGATGTGGCAGTCATCGCCACCCAGCCCCAGAC
>USHP01000131.1 GCA_900554625.1 uncultured Eubacteriales bacterium
GTCCGGGGATGTGGCGGGCAGCCCGGGAGCGGTGCTGGTTGGCCCCCGGGGACGGGTGGAACTGACCCAGGGCGTGGTGGCTGCCCAGCGGCACATTCACCTGACCCCGGAGGATGCAGCCCGGTTCGGGGTGCGGGACAAGCAGGTGGTGAAGCTGCAGGCCCTAACCGACCGGCCTCTGACCTTCTCCGACGTGGCGGTGCGGGTCAGCCCGGAGTTTGCCAGTTTTGCTCATCTGGACTATGACGAAGCCAACGCCTGCGGATTCCGCAAGGGGGATCTGGGGAGGATTGTCCCATGACCCGGGCGCTGCTGGTGGGCAAGGAGCCTATGGCGCAGCTGGGGTATCAATATGTGACGGAAGCACCCTATGACGCAGTGGTGATCGGTTCGCTGAGCCTTTCCCAGCTGCTGCGGTTTCAGGAAGAGCGGGTATTGCAGGCTCTGGCGGAGGGAAAACAGGTGTATCTGTACACCCCGGGACTGCCGGAGGCTCCCAAAAACCGGGCACTGTCCGGCAGTCTCACCGCTGCCCAGCGGGAGCTGAAAAATTGGGGGGTACTGTTTACCGACGGCGGCCGGAAAAAACTGATTACGGCGGAAGAAGCCCGGATTCTGCGATCCACCGGGCAGCAGCCCAGCCCCGGGGCGGTTTTGACCCCCCTGGCCAGGGAAATTATGGAGGGAACGAAATGAAGGTAGGAAATGTAATCGGCGCCATCTGGGCCACCCGGAAAGCGGCATGTCTGCAAGGGCAGACCTTCCTGGTGGTGGAAGCCGACGGGCAGACCATTGTGGCGGCAGACCAGGTAGGGGCCGGAACCGGCGACCGGGTGCTGCTGGCCACCGGCACCGTGGCATCGAAGTACTGTATGGATGCCCCGGTGGATGCGGCAGTGGTGGCCATTGTGGACGAAAAATAGAATCCGGAGGAGGGAAAGGATATGTCCTTTCACGAAATACTCATTGCGGTAATGGCGGCCTTTGCGGTGCTGGGTGCCATTGACCGGATTCTGGGCAACCGATTTGGGCTGGGGCAGGAGTTTGAAAACGGCATTCTGGCCATGGGCTCCCTGGCCCTGGCCATGGTGGGAATTGTGTCCCTGGCGCCGGTGCTGGCGGCAATTCTGCGGCCAGTGGTGGTACCGGTGTTCCGGCTGCTGGGGGCGGACCCTGCCATGTTTGCAGGCTCCTTGCTGGCCTGCGACATGGGCGGCGGCGCACTGGCCCAGCAAATGGCGGAGAGTCCTCAGGCAGCACTGCTGGGGGGCGTGATTACCGGCTCCATGCTGGGGGCGACCATTGTGTTTACCATTCCTGTTGCCATGGGAATTCTGGAAGAATCCGACCGTCCGGTGATGGCCAAGGGAATCCTGTGCGGCATTGTGACCATTCCTGTGGGTATCCTGGTGGGCGGCCTGGTGGCGGGGTATCCCGTGATGATGGTGCTGCGAAATCTTTTGCCCATTGTGATTCTGGCGGCGCTGATTGCCCTGGGACTTTGGAAGGCGGAAAGCGCCATGGTCCGGGGGTTTGCGGTGTTTGGCAAAGGGGTAGTGGCCCTGGTGACCATCGGTCTGGCGGCGGCCATTGTGGAGGCCCTGACCGGATTTGCTCTGATTCCCGGGATGGCCCCGATTTCGGAAGGTTTTGCCACCGTGGGAACCATTGCCATTGTGCTGGCGGGAGCCTTTCCATTGGTATTCGTCATTACCAAGCTGCTTAGAAAACCCCTGATGGCGGTGGGGAAGACCCTGGGCATCAACGATGCCGCTGCGGCGGGACTGATTGCCAGTCTTGCCAATTCCATTGCCACCTTCGGCCTGGTGAAGGACATGAACTACCGGGGCAAGGTGGTCAACATTGCCTTCGCGGTGTCGGCGGCCTTTGTGTTCGGGGACCATCTGGGCTTTGCCGCCGGATTTGCTCCGGAAATCATGGGGGCCATGATTGCGGGGAAACTGGCAGGGGGCGTCAGCGCCATCGCCGTGGCGTTGTGGCTGACCCGGAAAGAAGAAGGATAATGGGTGTTGACAAAATGCCCCATTTCGGGATATAATGACCAGGATAGGTAGAAGGCTGTGAAGAGAAGAGTAGGCTTTGCGCCCCGTTCAGAGAGCCCCGGCAGGTGAGAGGGGGTACGGCTGCGGAAGCGGAACATGGTCTCGGAGCCGGAGCGTCGATAGGTAGCCGCTCCCGGGGGCGCCCGTTACAGCGTGTTTGTGAGGCGGAAAGTCTTTTCCGCGAAACAAGGTGGTACCGCGTCAATTTTTGTCGCCCTTGGGTTATCCCGGGGCGATTTTTCGTATGTTAGGAGGATTTTTATGTGCGAAAAATGCAAGGGTAAATATTACATTACCACTCCCATCTATTACCCCTCTGCCAAGCTTCATATCGGCCACGCCTACTGCACCGTGGCTACCGACACCATGGCCCGGTTCAAGCGGCTGCAGGGTTACGATGTGATGTTCCTTACCGGCACCGACGAGCATGGCCAGAAAATCGAGGACAAGGCCAAGGAAGCCGGCGTGACTCCCCAGCAGTTTGTGGACAACATTGTCACCGGCGAAAAGGGCGTGCTGGATCTGTGGAAGCTGATGAACATTTCCTATGACCGGTTCATCCGCACCACCGACGATTACCATGTGGCTGCCATCCAGAAGATTTTCAAGAAGATGTACGAAAACGGGGACATCTACAAGGGCAAGTACACCGGTAAGTACTGCAAGCCCTGTGAGTCCTTCTGGACCGAGAGCCAGCTGGTAGACGGCAAGTGCCCCGACTGCGGCAGAGAAGTCCAGGACGCTGAGGAAGAAGCCTACTTCTTCCGGCTGAGCAAGTATGCCGACCGGGTGCAGGATCTGCTGGAGAATACCGATTTCCTGGAGCCCCGGAGCCGGGTCAGCGAAATGGTGAACAACTTCATCAAGCCCGGTCTGGAGGATCTGTGCGTCTCCCGTACCAGCTTCACCTGGGGCGTGCCGGTGGACTTTGACCCGGGCCATGTGGTCTATGTGTGGATTGACGCTCTGTTCAACTACATGACCGCCCTGGGCTTTGAAAATGACAAGTACCAGGATCTGGACAAGTTCTGGCCCGCTGACGTGCATTTCATCGGCAAGGAGATTGTCCGCTTCCACTCCATCATCTGGCCCGCCATGCTGATGAGCCTGAACCTGCCCCTGCCCAAGAAGGTCTACGGCCACGGCTGGCTGCTGCTGGACGGCGGCAAGATGAGCAAGTCCAAGGGCAATGTGGTGGACCCCTATGTGCTGTCCGAGCGTTTCGGCGTGGATGCCCTGCGGTTCTTCCTGCTGCGCTCCTTCCCCTTCGGATCTGACGGCAACTTCTCCAATGAGCTGCTGATCAATACCATCAACGTGGATCTGGCCAACGACCTGGGCAACCTGGTGTCCCGTACCGTGGCCATGGCCCAGAAGTACTTTGGCGAGCACCTGCCCACAGAGCAGTTGGCAGACGAAGAAAAGGATGCCGAGCTGATTGCCATGGTTTCCGGCCTGCGGGATGCTTACGAAACCCAGATGGAAAAGTACGCCTTCCAGAATGCCCTGGCAGAGGTGTTCAAGGTGATTTCCCGGGCCAACAAGTATATCGACGAGAACGCTCCCTGGGTGCTGGCCAAGAGCGAGGAGAACAAGCCCCGGCTGGCAAGAGTTCTGTACAACCTGCTGGAGACTGTCCGCATCTGCGGCGGCCTTCTCAGCCCCTTCATGCCCGACACTGCTGCCGAAATCGGCAAGCGTCTGGGCGGCGCTGCTATGGACTGGGACAGCCTGAAGGCTTTCGGCACCCTGGCTGCGGATGTGGCAACGGTGGCCGGAAATCCCCTGTTCCCCAGAATTGATCTGGAGAAGGAACTGGCAGCCCTGGAAGAGCTGCAGAAGGCTTCGGCCGAACCCCAGGAAGATCCCCTGCCGGAACCCCTGCCGGAGATTACCTTCGACCAGTTTGAGAAGGTGGAAATGACGGTGGTGAAGGTACTGACTTGCGAGAAGGTGAAGAAGTCCGATAAGCTTTTGAAGTTTACCCTGGACGACGGCACCAAGGAGCCCCGGCAGATTCTGTCCGGAATTGCCAAGTACTACCAGCCCGAAGAGCTGGTGGGCAAGACCCTGGTGGCAGTGACCAACCTGGCCCCCCGGAAGATGATGGGCCAGATGAGCTGCGGCATGCTGCTGTCTGCCGAACGGGGAGACAAGCTGAATCTGGTGATGCTCAGCGACAACATCCCCGCCGGTTCCCGGTTGGTGTAATCCGAATAAAAAACGGCAGCAGGTTTTCCTGCTGTCGTTTTTTGTGCAAAACAAATTCCTCCGGACAATAACTGTCCGGAGGAATTTTGAACGTTGGGAAGGATTATTCCAGCTCAAACACGCCGGTGTAGAGTTTGTAGTAGGTGCCCCTTTCGGCGATCAGGTCGTCGTGGGTACCGCGCTCGATGATCCGGCCGTGGTCGAGGACCATGATGCAGTCGGAGTTCATGATGGTGCTCAGGCGGTGGGCAATGACGAACACCGTCCGGCCCTTCATCAGAGCGTCCATGCCGTCCTGCACCAGCTTCTCCGTTCGGGTATCGATTGAGGAAGTGGCTTCGTCCAGAATCATCACGGGAGGATCGGCTACCGCAGCCCGGGCGATGGCAATCAGCTGCCGCTGGCCCTGGGACAGGCTGGCGCCGTTTCCGGTCAGCTCGGTCTGGTAGCCGTTGGGCAGACGGGTGATGAAGTCGTGGGCGTTGGCCAGCTTTGCGGCCTTGATGCATTCTTCATCGGTGGCATCCAGCTTGCCGTAGCGGATGTTGTCCATGACGGTGCCGGTGAACAGGTTGGTATCCTGAAGCACCATGCCCAGGGAGTTACGCAGATCGGACTTGTGAATCTTGTTGATGTTGATATTGTCGTAGCGGATCTTGCCGTCGGCAATGTCATAGAACCGGTTGATCAGGTTGGTAATGGTGGTCTTACCGGCACCGGTGGCACCGACGAAGGCGATCTTCTGACCCGGGTGGGCGTAGAGGGTGACATCGTGCAGCACGGTCTTATCCGGGGTATAGCCAAAGTCCACGTTGAACATGGTAATGTCGCCCTTCAGCTCGGTGTAAGTGATGGTGCCGTCAGCCTTGTGGGGATGCTTCCAGGCCCAGTGACCGGTACGCTCCGGGCACTCGGTGATGTTGCCGTTTTCGTCGATTTTGGCGTTGACCAGCTGGACATAGCCGTGGTCTTCCTCGGAAGGTTCATCCATCAGCTGGAAGATTCGCTCGGCACCGGCCAAAGCCATAACGATGGCGTTGATCTGGTTGCTGATCTGGGAGATGGGCATGTTGAAGGACCGGGACAGAGTCAGGAAGGAGATCAGCTTGCCCAGGGTCAGCAGGCTGCCGCCGGAGTACACTGCCAGCAGACCGCCTACGATGGCCAGAATGGCATACTGGACATAGCCCAGGTTATTGTTGATGGGGCCCATGACGTTGGAGTAGGCACCGGCCAGGAAGGCGTTCTGACGAAGCTTTTCATTCAGTACGTCAAAGTCGGCTTTGGTGGCCTCTTCGTGGCAGAAGACTTTGATGACCCGCTGGCCGTGAATCATTTCTTCTACATAGCCGTTCACAGCGCCCAGGGTCTGCTGCTGTCCGATGAAGAACACGGCAGACTTTCCGGCAACGACCTTGGTGACAAAGAGAATCACCGTAATGGTACATGCCAGCACCACCGTCAGAATGGGAGAGGTCAGCAGCATGGCGATGAACACCACAATCAGCGTGGCAGCCGAGGAGATGCACTGAGGGATAGACTGAGACAGCATCTGCCGCAGGGTGTCAATGTCGTTGGTGTAATAGCTCATCACGTCGCCGTGATTGTGGGTGTCGAAATATTTGATGGGCAGGTCCTGCAT
>USHP01000132.1 GCA_900554625.1 uncultured Eubacteriales bacterium
CCGTAGCGGATGTAAACCAGCGCCGAGAAAACCAATGCATCCACCGGATTCGGCGGGTCCTGGGTAAAGGTCAGATCCCCGCGCCAGCGGATGTAGTCCAGTATGTTTGCCATGAAGGACACCTCCCAATAAGACCAGTATAGCACGCAATTGTGAATATCTCTACACCTTTTCCAAAATACCGGAATATCTTTTCCAAAACCAAGCCGATATTGATTCCTCCCGTTGACAAAGAAAGTCGACAAAGGTAAAATGATTCCATATTTTGATACAGGAGGCGCATTTCATGGAACTGACAAGAGAGCAGGCTCTGGACCTGCTGCAAAGGTATAACAAAGAACCCTTTCACATTCAGCACGCCCTGACAGTGGAGGGCGTTATGGCCTGGTTTGCCCGGGAACTGGGGGAGGATGAAACCTTCTGGAGCCTGTGCGGACTGCTGCATGATGTGGATTTTGAGCAGTACCCGGATCAGCACTGCAAGAAAGCACCCGAGCTTCTGGCTCAGGTCAATGCCAGTGAGGAAATGGTTCATGCTATCTGTTCCCATGGCTATGGCTTGTGCAGCGATGTGGAGCCGGTTCACCAGATGGAGAAGGTGCTCTTTGCGGTGGATGAACTGACTGGTCTGATCGGTGCCGCAGCCCGGATGCGTCCCAGCAAAAGCGTGATGGATATGGAGCTGTCTTCTCTGAAAAAGAAGTTCAAGGACAAGAAGTTCGCCGCCGGCTGCTCCCGGGATGTGATTCAGCAAGGAGCCCAGCGGCTGGGCTGGAGCCTGGACGAACTGCTGGAAAAGACGATCTTCGCCATGCGCAGCTGTGAAGCTTCCGTATCCGCAGAACTGGAGCGGCTTTGCCCTTGAGGCAAAAAGTAAAAAACACACCCCCGGAAATCCGTCCAGGATTTTCCGGGGGTAAATTCATTATACCAGTTCTCGCAGGGGCTTGATATATTGACGGCGGCGGCGTTCCTTCTCTGCCATGTAGGCAGCGTCGTTGCCGGCGTGGATTTCCCGCAGATAGTCATAGTGATTTTGCAGGATCTCTTCATTGTTTCTGGCCAGCATCATCACGGCGATGGAGGAGCACTGGTCGGAGGTACGCTCCAGATAGGTCAGCGTCTCCATAAACACCAATCCGGCTCCAACGGAACAAGCGCCGGTCTTCAGCCGCTTGGTATGCCGGTCACGGAGAATCATTACCATATCGTCAATGGTTTCTTCCAGAGGTTCAATGGCCTTGGCAGCTTCGTTATCACCCTTGGCGAAAGCATCGAGGGTAATGTTCAGAATTTCCGTAACGGCGGAGCAGATCAGGTTCAGCTCCTTCTTGGCTGTCTCGGAGAATGTGGTGCCCTCCGACTGCAGCCGCTGGGCCAGCTCCACCAGGTTGGTAGCGTAGTCGCCGATGCGTTCAAAATTGGGAACCGTCTGCATCAGCATGTCCAGCTGACGGTCATCCCACTCGGTTTCCACATTCTTGGCCAGACCAATCAGGAACCGGTCGGCATGGTCGGTAAACTGGTCGATCACGTCTTCGTCTTCGTCAACCTGGGCAACCAGAACCGGGTCGTATTTGGCCAGAACCCGACAGCCCCGTTCGAAGTTTGTCTTGGCGATGGTACCCATGGCAGCCACAGCCTTTACCGTTTCGGAAACGGCCACAGCAGGGGAGATATACAGCTTTTCGTCCAGGGTGTGCAGTTCCGGATGGCGATCTTTGCCAGGCTTGTCATCATGCACCAGCAGCATGGACAGCTTTACCAGAACATCGGCAAAGGGGATCAGCACAACAGCGGTGAGCAGATTGAATACGGTCTGGAAGTTGGCAATGTTGCCGCTGTCCACAGCGCGGACCCAGAAGTCCTGACCGAATACGGAAAGGCGCTGCAAGACATTCATAACCACCAGGAACAGAATGGTGCCGATGGTATTGAAAGCGATGTGCACAACACCGGTACGCTTGGCATCTTTGGAAGAGCCGATGGAACAGACCAAAGCAGTGGTCACACAGGTGCCCAGATTGATACCCATAATGATGGGATAGGCCATGGCAAAGGTTATGCCGGAACCGGGCACGGAAGCGACGGTCTGCAGCATACCCACCGTAGCGGAAGAGCTCTGCACAATGACGGTCAGCACCAGACCGAACAGGATACCCAGCAGGGGATTCTGCAGGAATTCCACAAAGGCTACAAAAGCATCGGTGCCGATCAGCGGCCGGACACCGTCGGTCATCAGACTCAGACCCACAAACAGAACGCCGAAGCCCACAAAAATGTCTCCAATGGTTTTGGAGGACTTGGACTTGACGAACATCAGTAAGATGATGCCAATTACCAACGCAATGGGGGCCAACGTGTCCGTATCAAAAAGCATCAGCATCAGATTGTCGCCGGCCTCAATGGAGGACAGACGAATGATCTGGGCGGTGACCGTAGTGCCGATGTTGGCGCCCATGACAATGGACACGGCCTGCTTCAGATTCAGTACACCCGCGCCAATCAAGGCCACGGTCAGAACGATGGTTGCGGTGGAACTCTGAATGACTGCAGTAACCATGGCACCGGTGAGCACGCCGATGATGACATTGCCGGTTACTTTCTCCAGAACCCGCTTCAGTGCGGCTCCGGAACTGTTCTTCAGTCCGTCACCCATGACCTCAATACCGTAGAGGAACATGGCCAGACCGCCCAAAAGTTGGATAATGGCTCTAAATATCTCCATATGATGATACTCCAATCGTCATTTCCAGGATCGCCCGAACCGGGCATAGTACCATTATAGGGAATTTTCAGAGAAATGTACAGTGACAAAATACGATTAAATTTTACAAAAACTTTACACGGATTTTATCAAAAGCACCAATTATTTTCCGGTGGAGCCAAATCCACCGCAGTTTCTGGCGGTTTCGGACAGTTCTTCCGTCTCCTGATACGCCGGTGTCAGCACCGGGGTGATGATAAACTGGGCAATCCGATCCCCGCTGTGGATGGTCTGGGGCTGAAGGCCATGGTTGTGCAGGGCTACGGTGATTTCTCCACGGTAGTCACTGTCCACCACGCCGACTTTGTTGGCCGGTGCCAGTCCCTGCTTGCAGGCAAGACCGCTGCGGGCATAGACTAACCCTGCGCAGCCCTGGGGGACTTCCAGTGCAATGCCGGTGGGAAGAAACGCTGTCTGACCGGGCTGAATGGTAACCGGTTGTGCCAGACAGGCGTACAAATCGGCGCCGGCAGCACCGGCGGTGCCATAGGTGGGAAGCTTGGCTTCCGGGGATAACCGTTTTACATGAATGGGTTCCATTTACTGCATTCCTTTCTTATCGCCTTGCCAATCCTGCCACAGAACGATTTCTCCGGCAGCCAGGGAGGCAGGTACGTCAATCAGCCGCTGGTTTTCCGAGCCCCGGAAGCGCAGGGACAGATTCTTCTGCGCCTCGATGAAAGGGCCGTCCACCAGCACATCCAGATAACTCAGATACTCCCGGGTATCGCCCAGACGCCCGGACAGAATATCCCGGTCAAACAGATATCCGGAAAAAGCCCAGATGCTTTTTTGGGGCAGCTCCCGTTTTACTTGCCGTAGCAGCTGCACGATGGCACCCTGGTTCTCCGGCTCGAAGGGTTCGCCTCCCAGCAAGGTCAGTCCCCGGATATAGTCTGGGCGGAGCATTTGCACAATCCGGTCCATGACTTCCTGAGTAAAGGGCTGGCCGTAGTGAAAATCCCATGCAACCTCATTGAAGCAGCCAGGACACCGATGGGTGCAGCCGGAAACAAACAAACTGACCCGGACTCCGGGACCGTTGGCAATATCACAATTTTT
Organism: uncultured Eubacteriales bacterium; assembly: GCA_900554625.1. Taxonomy (GTDB): domain Bacteria; phylum Bacillota; class Clostridia; order Oscillospirales; family Oscillospiraceae; genus Faecousia. Next base: position 3,830 of record USHP01000132.1, read on the forward strand.
AATGGCAGCGTAGTTCATAGGTACTCTCCTGATCCTCCGCAGACAGATCTTGCGGATATTACCCGGACAGTATACCATAGCCCTGCAGGGAATGCAACGCCGGGAAAAAATGGAACTGCCCGCCGCAGAAAGTGCGGCGGGCAGCAGAATGTGCTTATTTTTCGTCGGGATAATCGGCTTTGTAGTGTTCCCAGAGATGAATCTGGTCTTTTTTGTCCAGTCCCCGACGGACCAGTTTCTTGACAATATCGTAAAACACGGCAAAGGCAGGTACGCATACCAGCATCCCGGCTACGCCCCACAGGCCGCCGAAAAGCACGATGGCAAACAGAACCCAGAAACTGGAAAGGCCTGTCCGGTCTCCCAGAATCTTGGGGCCGATTACGTTGCCGTCCAGCTGCTGAAGTCCCAGCACAAACAGGGCAAACCACAGACCCTTGATGGGGTCCTCAATCATAATCAGCAGGGTGGAGGGGATGGCACCGATGAAGGGGCCGAAGAAGGGGATGACATTGGTGATTCCCACGAAGGCGGAGACCAGCAGTGCGTTGGGGAACCGGAAAATCACGCAGCCGATGTAGCACAGCAGTCCGATGATTGCCGAATCCACCAGCTTGCCGTCGATGAACCCGCCGAACATCCGATCCACGAAAGCCACTTCGTTGAGGAAACGGTCTGCCCACCGGGGAGGAAGCGTGCTGCGGATAATGAGCACGCTTTGCCGGGCAAATTTTTTCCGGCTGGCCAGCAGATAACACGCCACGATCAGACCGATGAGCATGTTGTACAGAAACAGCAGTACTTTATACACGCTGGAACTCAGGCTGCTGATGAGATTGGTAACATAAGGGGCCAGAATGTTTCGTCCCCAGGTTTCCACTTCAGAGTACAAAGTGCTGTATATCTGATTTACGATCTGCACCAGCTCTTCATCCTCACCGAAGGTAGCCCTTGCCCAATCCAGAAAGGCATTGACCTTCGCCGGCAGTGTGGACCAAATGGTCATAATGCTCCGGTACAGCTGAGGAGCGATCATGATAATCAAGGCATAGACAATCAGAAGGCCGGTAATCAGACTCAGTCCTACGGCCAGAGCATTGGACAGTTTCCTAAGACTTTTGGGCAGGGACTTGGAGAAAAAACGCTCATAATGGTTGCACAGCGGCCGCAGCAGATACGCCACCACGCTGCCATAGATAAAGGGCGCCAGAATCTCGGATAAGGTGCGCAACCCGTCCCCGATGCCACGGAAACGAAATACCGCGAAAAATACCACAATACTCAGACTGATGGCGCCGAAAATCGCCAGCATCAGATAGAGATATCGCTTTATGTAAGGATCTTTCATGACATCACTTCCTGTGCAGAACTAGAACAAGTATATCAGGTTCAGCAGGGAGCAGTATGAACAAATTGTGAACAATTCTTTCGACAGTTTTTGGAAGAATTCAGGAAAAAAGTTTACAATTTTCTGGGAGTGAAACGGCCTGCCAGCTCTTGCCATTTCCTGCGCAGATGGGTATACTATAAAAAATAGCCGGATGTCCGGCCATGAAGACAGGAGGAACACACTATGCCGTATTATTATGGCTTCGGTTTTGACCCCACATTTTTGACATTGGTGCTCCCGTGCCTGCTGCTGTCACTGTGGGCCAGCAGCAACGTCAATTCCACCTTCCGCAAGTATTCCCAGCAGATGTCTGTCCGGAGAATCACCGGAGCGGAGGCTGCCCAGCGGGTTCTGCGCAACAACGGCGTGCAGGGGGTGCGGATTGAACGGGTCAGCGGGAAGCTGACGGACCATTATGACCCCAGAACCAATGTCATCCGTCTTTCTCAGGATGTTTATGACAATACCTCCACCGCTGCCATCGGCGTTGCCTGCCACGAGGCGGGACATGCGGTGCAGTATGCGGTGGGATATGCCCCAATCAAGCTCAGAGCGGCCATTATCCCTGTGACCAACTTTGGCTCCCGGCTGGCTATGCCTCTGATTCTTCTGGGACTATTGTTCTCTGCCTTTGGTCAGATGGCGGAATCCCTGATTTACCTGGGTATTGCCTGCTTTGGACTGTCCTTGGT
>USHP01000133.1 GCA_900554625.1 uncultured Eubacteriales bacterium
GGTTCGGATGTTCTGCACCATTACCCATCCAGACGGTACCTTGTTCCCCCTGGACAGCCGGGGAATTCTCAAGCGGGCCATTGCCGACGCTGCCGATGCCGGGTACACCTTTGCTTTTGGCTCGGAACTGGAATTTTACCTGTTTCAGTTGGACGAAAACGGCCAGCCCACCAAAATTCCCTATGACCAGGCCAGCTACATGGATGTGGCGCCGGAGGACAAGTGCGAAAATGTCCGGCGGGAAATCTGCCTGACCTTGGAGCAAATGGGCATTCAGCCGGAATCTTCCCATCACGAGGAAGGCCCGGGACAAAATGAGATTGATTTCCGCTATTCCGACGCCCTCAGCGCTGCGGACAATGCCCACACCTTCTGCACCGTGGTAAAAACCATTGCCGCCCGGAATGGTCTGGCCGCAGACTTTTCTCCCAAGCCCCTGCCGGAACACCCTGGCAGCGGATTTCACATCAACATCTCCGTACAAGGCCCCGACGAAAATCGGATGCAGCACATGCTGGCGGGTATCCTGAACCGGGTGCCGGAAATCACCCTGTTTTTGAATCCGACAGAGCAGTCTTACCGCCGCCTCGGCTCTCACAAAGCTCCGAAGTTCATCTCCTGGTCCAATGACAACCGCTCCATGCTGGTGCGGATTCCCGCTGCCCATGGAGAATACCGGCGGGCAGAGCTGCGCTCTTCGGACTGCACCGCCAATCCGTATCTTGCCTTTGCCCTAGTAATCTGGGCCGGTCTGGAGGGAATCTCCCAGCAGCTTCCCCTGCCCCAGGCGGCAAATGTGAATCTGTTCACAGCCGCTCAATGGGATATGGCCCATTTGCAGACGCTGCCTCTGTCCCTGCCCACTGCCATCCGCAGCGCAGCCGCCAGCACCTTCCTTGCCCAGCACTTCCCCCAGGCTCTGATTGACTGCTTCTGCAATCGGTGAACCTACTGAAATTTAACCGAAAGGAGGAACCCATCTGTCATATCAAGAACGATGTTACAGTGTTCTGGTGGTTTGCGGGGTGCAGAAATTTCTGGACGCCCTGATGCCCATGCTTCCGGAAACAGAATATTCCCCGGTATGTATTGCAGCCAATGCTGCCGCTGCCCGTCGGGAACTGCTGCGCAGAAGTTTTGATTTTATTATCATCAATGCTCCCCTTTCGGATGAATTCGGTACACGGTTCGCAATCGATGCCAGCCAGCGTCCCGGCAGTGTGGTTCTGCTTCTGGTGCGCTCTGAAGTCTACGAGCAGACCAACGCAAAGGTTCTTCCCCAAGGGGTATTTACGCTGGCAAAGCCTACGCCTGCCCAGACATTGCAGCAAGGACTGAAATGGATGGCCGCAGCCAGAGAGCGGCTGCGCCGACTGGAAAAGAAGGCATCCACCGTGGAGGAAAAAATGGAGGAGATCCGACTGGTCAACCGGGCCAAATGGGTACTGATTGAAACGCATCACATGAGCGAGCCGGATGCCCATCGCTACATTGAGAAACAGGCCATGGATCGCTGCACCTCCCGTAAGGAGATTGCACAGGAAATCCTGCAAACCAGTCCATAACAAAATCCGGCGAAGCCCTTTGCAAGGCTTCGCCGGATTTACTTTATTCCTGAGTGTTTTCCCCAAAGGAAGGCATCTGTCCTTCGCCGCCCATCATGGCGGTCATTTCCTCAATGCGTTCCAGGGGGAACGGCGGATTGGCCAAGGGCTTCATAGCAATGGACATAAGCTTCATGGGGTTATCGTCAGCCAGCACCCGGTTGGAGCTGAGCTCGCCGCAGCGGCGGCAGCGGTGGATAATGGCCCACTCGCCCTTGCCCCGAACCCAAACTGCTACCGGCTCCATCAGGCTGCCGCAGTCGGACTCCCGGTCACCCGGTTCGATGTCCACATGCAGGCTGTACAGACAGTTGGGGCAGTGGTTGCGGTGATCGCTGCCCGCTCCGGCCGGTACCACCAGACGGCCGCAGTTTTTGCAGGTAAAGGCTTCCTGACAGGCATGGGTTTTGTAGTAGCCTTTTTCGTATTGTTTGCGTTTATTTTCCCGAATCATGGCATTTCCCTCAGTAAATTCAAAATGGATGGTTCCATTATACCGGAGTTTGGGAATATGTCAATGCTGGCGTTACAGCCCTGCCAGGTATTCTTCGGCAAAGTGAACAGCCACCGCACCATCGGATGCTGCGGTCACAATCTGCCGCACCGCCTTCGTCCGCACATCTCCCACGGCGAACACGCCGGGGCGGGAGGTTCGGGTGGTTTCATCCGCCAGAATGTATCCGGATTTGTCCAGTTCCACCTGACCGTCCACCAAAGCTGTGGCAGGCTTTCTGCCAATGCTGATGAAAATGCCGTCGCAGTCGACTGTAGTTTCCTCCCCGGTCAGCAGGTTCTGGACAACGATACCACTCAGCTTTCCGTTCTCCAACAGCTGCGTTACAGCGCTGTTCCAGAAAAATTCCACATTTTCCGCTTCCATCAGGGGCTTGTGATAGACTTTGGTTGCCCGGAGGGTGTCTCTGCGGTGAACAACGATGACCTTCTTTGCCACCCGGGACAACAGCAGCGCATCTTCTACCGCAGAATTGCCGCCGCCGACTACTACCACGTTTTTTCCCTTGTAGAACATCCCGTCGCAGGAGGCGCAGTAGTTGACACCCCGTCCGGTCAGGGCTTTCTCATTGGGCAGCCCCAATTCTCTGGGGCCCGCTCCCGCGGCATACACCACGGTTTTTCCGTAGAAGGTTCCTTCGTTGGTTTCGATTTTCTTGGGATCACTGCTCAAATCCACGCTCTGCACCTCGGCAAGCTCCGTCACCGCGCCGAAGGATTCGGCGTTGCGCTGCATGATTTCTCCCAAAGTGTAGCCGTCAATGCCGGCATCCACCCCAGGGAAATTGTCCACCTGAGTCGTCAGGGCCATTTGTCCGCCGGGGGACAGCTTTTCCAGCACCACCACGTTCAGTCCGGCCCGGGCAGCGTAAAGCGCTGCCGTATAACCGCCGGGACCGCCGCCGATGATGACCATGTCATAAATCCGCTGCTCCATAATGACCTCCTTACTGCTCCAGGGTCTTCCGGATAAATTCCTCGATGGTTGCCTTGGAGTCCGGCGCCACAATGCTGCCCAGAGCCTTGCCATCCCGGTACAGAATCAGCGTGGGAATCACGTCGATGCCCAGCTGGTCGGCAAGCTTGGGTTCGTCATCAATGTTTACCTTGGCAATGGTAACCTCTTCTCCGATCTGCTGGGCCAGCTTATCCAGTGCCGGTGCGATGCGGCGGCAGTAGCCGCACCAGGGCGCCCAAAAGTCCACCAGAACGGGCTTGCTGCCCTGCACTGCCTGGGTATACTGCTGCTGATTCATATTCTGTACGGTCATAATGATCGCTCCTTTTTCTTTTTTCTACAGTATACCCAGGAAGGCGGCAATCTTCCGTGATAAAATCACGCTCTCAGTTTTTATTTTCTTTTTTCAAAAGCTTTTTACTGCATGGGCTTCTGCAGCCAGAATACCAGATTCATCGCCGCCACAATCAGCACAACTGCCCCCATGACAACCCAGAATCCCAGATCCACTCCCAGAAACTGGGTGGTTCCAAACAAGTGCATCCAAAGCATTTTCCAGTTCATCATACGATACCCTCCTTTACAGCAGCTGCCCGTAATGGCGGACATAGGCCTTTTTCAGACTGGTAGCCAACACCATATAGAGCAAAATACAAGGAATCAGATTTTCTCTTCGGGGAGAAGTTCCATCGTCTGAGCCATCAGGGTGACGATCTGCTTATCTTTCTGTTCCATGTTGCCACCTCCTTAATGCTGTAACTACAATGCAATAGCTTGTTGTGTGGTTACAATATAGCACAGATATTTTGTAATGTCAAGACAGCTATTTATAAATTTTTCTGCTAGTTGTCTTGACACGACAAGTTAACTAGTGTATACTTACAAACAGGAGGTGAATAAGTGGTGTACGAAATCAATGAGCGGTTCCGGCAGATCTTCAAAACATCCGGACTATCACAGGAAAAGTTTGCAGACAGGATAAAACGGAGCCGCGGTGAGGTTGCGAACATCTTGTACGATAAAACCGTTGCCAAAGACAAAATCATTGAAGCGGTTTGCGATGAGTTTGGAGTCAACGAAACATGGCTGCGCACCGGTGAAGGGGAAATGTTCAAGCCTGTCAGCAAGGATGCAGAGCTTGCCGCATTCCTGGGTGACATCATGCACGGGGAAACCGCCGACTTCCGCCGCCGACTGGTAGCCGCTTTGGCCCGCTTCGGCCCCGATGAATGGGAGCTGTTGGAGCGGATGGTATCCCAACTGGCTGAGGAATACAAAAAAGAGGACTAAGCCGAAGCTTAGTCCTCCTGGGTTAGAGATCGGATAAATTCCAGGGCAATGACCAATTCCCGGTCATCCGCCCTCTTGAGCAGACTGACGATTTCTTGGATGGTTCTGTTTCTATGTAGCATTTTACGCCCCTCCGTTTCTTTGATTCGGTTTTATAATAACAAACATTCGTTTTGGTTGCTGTCGAATCTTGGCAAACGATGTTATTTCACAGAAGCAAACGTATGAATTGTACGTTGCAAATAAATAGAAGCAAAGAGGAGAAGTAGATATGGGTTTTATATTCTTTGTTCTGGCCGTTATTTTCTTAATTCAATGGCTTTCCCTCAAGAAAAAGCACCAGCGATCTCAGGATGAACTCTCTAAGATAAAATCCCAGTTGAAAGACACGGAATCTGAACGGGACAATTTGAAAGAACAATATTCTGAAATTATTGATGCTGAAGATGCGGCTTCAAAAATTAAACTTGAGGCAGCCAGTATCTTAGAATCTGCGAAGGAAGAGCGGGCAAGCGCAAATGCAGAAGCGAAGAGAATTATTTCTGAAGCCCAGGAAACAGCGCAAAATAGTGTTGCCAAAATAAGGTTAGAAGCAGAAAACGCATTGAACTTCGCAAATAAGGAAAAAGCCTTCGCAGAATCGGAGGCAAAGCGAATTATCTCTGATGCTGAGACGAAAGCCCAGGAAATTGCCGGCGAAGCTTATGCAGCCATGGGGAAAGCGAAGGAGTATGAAAAATATGCGCAAGCCATGAAGCGCACAATCGAAGGATACGGCGATGAATGGCTAAAGCCCTCTTACTCTCTTTTGGATGAGCTGGCTGCTGACTTTAGCTATACAGATGCCGGACAAAAATTGAAAGCCGCCCGCGCCCGCACTGCTCAGATGGTGAAAGCGGGACAAGCTGCCAACTGTGATTATGCAGAATCCTACCGCAGGATTACGGCCATTCAGTTTGTTGTCGATGCCTTCAATGGTAAGGTTGATTCTCTTCTTTCTAAGGTCAAACAAGATAACTACGGAATTTTGGCTCAAAAGGTCAAAGATGCTTACGAACTTGTCAACAAAAATGGCTCTGCATTCCGTAATGCTCATATTCTTCCCGAATATCTTAATGCACGCTTGGATGAATTAAAATGGGCGGTAATCGTCCAAGAATTAAAAGCGAAAGCCGCTGAAGAGCAGCGTGCCCTCCGTGAAAAAATGAGGGAAGAAGAAAAGGCCCGCAGAGAGTATGAACGTGCACAAAAGGAAGCAGAGAAAGAAGAAGCAATGCTGAAAAAGGCAATGGAAAAGGCGAAAGCACTTTTGGCAGATGCCAATAATGAGCAGAAGGCAAAGTACGAGGCACAGCTCAAAGAACTTGAAGAGAAGCTTTCCGCTGCTGAAGAAAAGAACCAGCGTGCGCTTTCCATGGCACAACAGACTAAACGGGGTACTGTTTATGTTATCTCCAACATTGGCTCCTTTGGTGAAAATGGGCCCCTCAGAGAATTTTGTGTAAGCGATTTTCGACAAAATCAAGAATATCAC
>USHP01000134.1 GCA_900554625.1 uncultured Eubacteriales bacterium
GCGCAGTTCCGGCTGAAACAGCACCACAAAGGCCAGCAGACCGATGGCCAGCAGCTGGCTGAGCAGCCAGTTGAGGGTATACAGGTGCATAACGTCCGTTGCCCAGGCAACCAGTACCAGCAATACCACGGTACGTGCCAATCGCATAATGTGCGGCGTCCGCAGCAAGGGCAGTAATTTATAGATGATAAATGCAACTACGATGATATCCAGGTAGTCGCTCCATTGCATACTCAGAATGGTTTGGGTGAATCCCTGTATGGCTTCCATCACGCATATTCCCCTTTTATGTCAACTCTTCCACAGCGCACAATGCGCTATCGTATATTAGCCTATTATCTGTACCATTATAGCGAATCCCAAGACCAATGGCAATAGACATTCTGTAAAAATTTTATTTCCGGAATCCCGGGATTTTGGAAACCGCGCGTATCAGAGCCTCCGTCTGGGCATCGGAAGCATCATATCCGAAGCTGATCCGCACTGTTCCGGTTTCCAGTGTTCCGGCGCTGCGGTGAGCAAAGGGTGCACAGTGCAGACCCGCCCGAACCGCAATTCCCTGTCGGGCCAACATCTGGGCTGCTTCCTCGCAGTCCATCCCCGGCAGGAAGGATACGGTGGATGCCTGATGTTCTCCGGCAAATACCTGCATTCCCGCCCGTTCCAGTCCGGCGATGCAGCGCCGCAGCTGGCGGTGTTCCCGCTGGAAAATGCGCTGGGTGCCCATGCGCTGCACGAAGGCCATTCCCCCTGCCAGTCCTGCATAACCCGGGACATTCAAAGTGCCAGCCTCCAACCGCTCCGGCAGCTCCTCCGGCATGGTCTGCTGAATGGACGCACTGCCGGTGCCGCCAAACAGCAAAGGCTGAGCACTATCCGCACACAGCAGTAGCCCGGTTCCCTGAGGGCCCAGCAGCCCTTTGTGTCCCGGCATGGCAATGAAGCTGGCCCCCAGCTCCGTCAGGCTGACCGGCAGGGTCCCGGCTGACTGGGCAGCATCCAGAATATACGGAACGCCCCGCATCCGGCATAGCTGCGCCAATTCCCGCACCGGCAAAACATAGCCGAACACATTGGAAACATGGGTAAATACCGCCGCATCCGCTCCCTGTTTCAGTGCCCGGTCGAAGGCATCCAGGGTATCCTGCCAGTCAAACAGCTTCTCTCCGGCGACGGTAATCTTCGCCCCCAGGGCGTGAAGGGGGCGGGTCACCGCATTGTGCTCAAATCCCGAGACAATTACCCTTCCTCCGGGTTTTACCAGGGAACGGATGGCAATGTTCAGCCCGTGGGTGCAGCTGTTGGTCAAAACCACCTGCTCCGGCTGGCAGTCAAACAGCGCCGCTGCCACTTCCCGGCAGTGGTATACCTGCCGAGAGGCTTCCAATGCCGCGTCATACCCGCCCCGCCCGGGATTGGCACAGGTACGCAGCGCCCGGTTGACCGCCCGATACACCGATGGTGGTTTGTGAAAGGAGGTAGCGCCGCTGTCCAGATAGATCATGTCTGCTCCACTTCCTCCATCAGGCCGTCACCCTTCTGCCGGTACGTCCGGCGCATGGGTATTTTTCCCCGCTTCAGCAATTCCTGCACAGCAGTGATATCTTTCGTCCAGATCCGCAGCGCATAGCCGCACCCTTGTTCTTCCATCCACCTGGGGGTGCGCTGCAGCGTACAGCGGACGCCATTTCCTCCCAGCAGCCGCTCTGCTCTTTGGGCGAAGGTGACGGAGCGAAAGGTAATATAATAGTAATTCATCGGCAAAACCTCCCGGCACAATCTATGCCGCCATGGGAAAAAGTGTGCCGATGCGCCTCCCTTCCCCTGTTTTTGCCAAAAGAAAACGGATGCAGACAAACTGCATCCGTTTCAGCTTATAAAAAAGCCTCGCAGAGTTTGCCGCTCACGGCGGCAAATCAAGTCCAAACCGTTTTCTGCCAGGGCGTGTACCTGGCAGAAAACTCTTCTCAGGCTGCAAGTGTGGAATTTGTCCCCTATCGGGGGACAAATTATGCGCGCAGCAGACTGCCAAAGTTTGTCGAAAAGGCCCGCCAGGGGGTTTTCGACAGTCTCAAAACGGATGCAGACAAGCTGCATCCGTTTTTCCTTATTCTTCCAGCAAACAAACCGCATGGCAGGCCATGCCTTCTCCGGTGCCGGTAAAGCCCAGCTTTTCCTCGGTGGTAGCCTTTACATTGACCCTTCCCGGTGCAATCTCCAGGCAGCGAGCAATGTTCTTTTCCATCTGCAAAATATGATCTTTCAGCTTGGGACGCTGGGCTATCATGGTCACATCAATGTTGCTGATCCGGTATCCGGCAGCTTTAACCTTCTGACCCACAATTTCCAGCAGCTTCTGAGAGTCCGCACCCTTGTATTTGGGGTCTGTATCCGGAAAATGCCGGCCAATATCCCCCAGTCCTGCTGCTCCCAGAAGGGCATCAGAAACCGCATGGAGCAAAACATCCGCATCACTGTGCCCGTCCAGGCCCTTTTCATAGTCTATTTTCACACCGCCCAGGATCAGATCCCGTCCTTCCACCAGCCGGTGCACATCGTATCCATGTCCAATTCTCATTTGCTTTCCTCCAGCAGCATCTGGGCGATCTTCAAGTCCAGAGGTGTGGTCACCTTCAGATTGCGTTCGTCACCCTCCACAATTTTGATCCGCATTCCCATCTGCTCCACAGCGGAGCAGTCATCGGTGACCTGCAGCTGCTCCTGCTCTACCTTTTTCAGAGCGCCCCGCAGCAGATCAAAGTCAAAAACCTGTGGCGTCTGCACCGCAAACAGGGTAGATCGATCCGGTGTCTGCTCCACCACACCGCCTTTCACCACTTTGATGGTGTCCTTGACGGGAATAGCAGGAGCGGCTGCTCCATAGGTATTGGCTGCCCGGATTACCCGGTCAATCATCTGCCAGGAAACCAGGGGTCTGGCGCCGTCGTGGACGGCAACCAGTTGAACCTCTCCGGAAAGGGCATTCAGTCCCAGATGGACGGATTCCTGGCGGCTGCTGCCACCGGCCACCACAGCCTTGACCTTATCCATTCCCGAGCAAAGGCTGGTAATGGGCAGAATCAAATCCTCCCGGGTTACCACCACGATTTTCTTCACCGCATCGCATTCCTGGAAGGCACGGACCGTCCGGGCAATCATGGGCTCTCCTGCCAGAGGTGCCATCACCTTATCAATGCCCCCCATCCGAGAAGCACTTCCGGCTGCCACGATCACCACGCCGCAGGATTTCAGCGGCAGCAGCTTTCGGGCTGGGCGGGTAATCTTGGTAATGTCCATGGCTTACAGCTCCTTTACCAGTTTCTTGTAGAAATCGCCCCGAACCATGAAATTTTTGAACTGGTCAAAGGCAGCACTGGCAGGGCTCATCAGCACCACGTCACCAGGTTTTGCCGCCTGAGCCGCCGCCCGGACCGCCGGTTCAAAACTGCCGCAGTCCACAATCTCCAATGCGGCAGGGTCGTATTCCGGGCAATTTACCACAGCCTGACGGATTTTTTCTCCAGTAGCGCCGCCCAGGAATAGCTTCTTCACATGGGCGCAGATCTCCGGGCCCAGTGCGTCATAGGGAATGTGCTTGTCGTAACCACCGGCAATGAGGATCACCTTCTCCGGAAAGCTGCGCAGTCCGGCAATGGTGCGGCTGGGAGACGAAGCAATGGAATCGTTATAGAATTTCACACCGTCTTTCACCCGCACCAGCTCAATCCGGTGTTCTACGCCGCCAAAATTTCTGGCAACCTGACGGATCACATCGTCTTCCACCAGGCCCTCCACCATGGCGATGGCAGCCATATAATTTTCCACGTTGTGGACACCGGGAATGAGAATGTCCTCAACCGGAAGCACAGGCTGGCCTTCCCGGTAAATAACGCCCTCTTTCAGGCACACATGGGCATCCCCCTGCCGGGAGAAAAAGCGGGTAATTCCACTGCCCCGGAAGGAAGCGGTAATTTCATTGTCCCCATTCAGGACCAGCAGGCCATTGGAATACTGATAGCGGAAGATGTTTTTCTTAGCCTCCACATACTCTTCCATATCCTTGTGAATATCCAGATGGTTGGGAGCCAAATTGGTAATCAAGGCTCGCTCCGGGCTGCGGGTCATATCCATCAGCTGGAAGGAACTGAGTTCCACTACGGCATAATCTTCCTTCCGCATTTTCCGGACCAAGGGAAGCAGAGGCGTTCCGATATTGCCGCCCAGCCATACCGTTTTTCCCGCCGCTTTGAGCATTTCCGAAATCAAGGTGGTAGTTGTGGTCTTGCCGTCAGAGCCGGTTACCGCAATCAGGTGGCAGGGGCAGACCTCAAAGAAAACTTCCATTTCCGAAGTAATCTGGGCACCCCGGCTGCGCAGGGCAGCAATCGCCGGATTTCCCGGATGCATACCGGGAGTACGGAAGACCACGTCCGCCTCCACCCCCTCCAGATAATCTTCTCCCACATGGAGCTTACAGCCCATTTGCTCCAGCTGCAAAACTTCCCCATCCAGATTCTCCCTGGAGGTTTTGTCGCAGCCAACCACACTGCATCCAAATTCCAGCAGGAGGCGAACCAGGGGACGGTTGCTGACACCTAGGCCCAAAACTGCGACCTTTTTATTCTTTAGAGATGAAAAATATTGTTCAAAAGCAGAAATCATGATTTCCCTCATTTCCCAAACAATTCAGGCTTTGAAGCCCTAAAATAGTATATACACTTCGGAAAGATTTTTCAAGACATTTGACAATTTGCCCGCTTTGCTGTACAATACTTTCGCGACCGGATCGGACAGCCGCGGATGGAAGCCGAAAGGCTCCAGATGAGGAAAGTCCGGGCTCCACAGGGCAGGGATAACGGGTAATGCCCGCCGGGGGTGACCCCAGGACAAGTGCAACAGAGAGATACCACCGCAGGGCCTTCCCTGCGGCCAGGGTGAAAAGGTGCGGTAAGAGCGCACCCGGCCCATGGTAACATGGGTTTTACGCTGTAAACTCTATCCCGGAGCAACGCCGTGGAGGAACGTATGGTTTGCCCGACCGTTCCGAGGAGGCGGCTTGACCCTTTGGGCAACCAAAGGGCTAGATAGATGGCTGTCAAGACAGAACCCGGCTTATAGATCCGTGTCGCACACACCGCCTTCGGGCGGTGTTTTTTTATGCCTGACCACGAAACATAAAAAAGCCCCCAGCCAAACGGCTGGGGGCAGAAAGCTCACAATTCGAGATTAGTCGCGAACCTCGGTGACAACACCGGAGCCAACGGTACGGCCGCCTTCACGGATAGCGAAACGCAGGCCCTTCTCGATAGCGATGGGGGTGATCAGCTCAACGTTCATCACGACGTTGTCGCCGGGCATGCACATCTCAACGCCTTCGGGCAGGGAGATGATGCCGGTTACGTCAGTGGTACGGAAGTAGAACTGAGGACGATAGTTGTTGAAGAAGGGAGTATGACGGCCGCCTTCTTCCTTGGACAGGACGTAAACCTGGCCGGAGAACTTGGTGTAGGGATGGATGGAACCGGGCTTGCACAGAACCTGGCCACGCTCGATGTTCTTCTTGTCGATACCACGCAGCAGAGCGCCGATGTTGTCGCCAGCCTCAGCGTAGTCCAGCAGCTTGCGGAACATCTCGATGCCGGTGACGACGGTCTTCTTCTTCTCGTCGGTCAGACCAACGATCTCGACTTCCTCGTTCATCTTGATGACGCCGCGCTCCACACGACCGGTAGCCACGGTGCCGCGGCCGGTGATGGTGAACACGTCCTCGACGGGCATCAGGAAGGGCTGGTCGGCCTTACGGTCGGGAGTGGGGATATAGTCGTCAACGGCGTCCATCAGCTCCTTGATGCAGGCATACTCGGGAG
>USHP01000135.1 GCA_900554625.1 uncultured Eubacteriales bacterium
GACAGTCCAGCACAGCGCTTCCCATGGCGTCCACCACCCGGCGAACCAAACGGGTAAAGGACAGTACCTCCGCATACCGGCTGGCGGTATCTCCCGCCGCAGCGCAAAGTCTGCGCTCCGTTTCATGGCTGATCAGTTCCGGCACCATTAAAATTCGGTTGCCTTTACGCTCTTTCACATCCGCGGCAATACGCCGTAAAATTTCATCCCGATTGGCCGTCCAGTCACGGCCCAGCAGCAGGTGCAGCATAAGCGTCTCCTTCTCAGTCTAGGTTTCTTTATATTTAACAGGATACCACAAAATGAGTCCAAAAAACAGGGGATATTTCACCCCTGAAACAGGATATTTTCCAGACGACCCATGGCATCCAGCAAGTAAAATCGGAGTTCATACCCTTCTTCCCCAGTCAGGGCGCTATTTAGGCTGTCAGGAAATCCCGCCGTTTGTGCAACGTCGGAAAAGCCTTCAGAGGTAGCGGGCAGACACAGCGACGGGAACACCACGCACCACCAGTTGTGCCCCTGTCCTTCTCCAATGACAATGCGCAGCGATTCATACACGCCCGCAGGCAAAGAAAAGGTATCGTATTCTCGGGTATCAAAAGCTTCCTGGCACAGGCTCACCACCGCTTGAGTATCAAAGCCGGCGGCTTCCAGGGTTTGGTTGGCAATTTGCTGGATTTTGGGAAGGTTTTCCCGGATATATGCTTTGGCCTGCTCCACATCGGAAACATTTTTCAGTTCTTTTTCCAAGCTTTTAATCACGGCATCCCGGACTTGCAGCTTTACAGCCTGGTCTGCTTCCGTGTCGGAATTGGCGACCACATGCAGCCGGATCAGTTCCTCATGAAGCTGCTGCCGGTCGGCAATCAACGTGCCGCACCAGACCAAAGCTGCCACTGCAAAGCAGATCATGACTCGTTTTACCAGTTTTGCCATAAAAAACACCGTCCATACGGAAATACTTCCAGTATGGACGGCATTCGCAAAAATTATACCGGTTTGGCAATAAAAATCTGGGGATAATTCTCCTTGAGCATATTGCACACCACTGCGGCGTATTCAAAGCTTGGCATGATGGCAAATACAGCGGAACCAGAGCCGGTCATCTGCTGGTTCAGCGCACCGTAGCTATTGCAGATAGACTTGATGTAATTCAGCTCCAGGTGATCGGATGTAACCACCGGGTCGAACACATTGCAAAGATTCTCTGCAACAGCTCCCAGATCTCCTGCCAGCAGGGCGCTTTCCATGGCCCGGTTGTCCGGCCGGCGGGCTATGGCCACCTGGTCAATTTTCTGATACAGCTCCGGTGTGGACACGGAGAATTCCGGCTTGCAGATCACGAACACACAGTCGGGCATATCCGGAAGTTTGCGCAGCCGCTCTCCTCTTCCCTCCACCATAGCAGTTCCGCAGAGGGTGCAGAAAGGGACATCGCTTCCCACTTGGGCGCCCAGCTCCGCCAGCGCCAGAATGGACAGCGGCTCGCCGTAGTGACGGTTCAGCGCCCGCAGCACAGCCGCAGCATCGGCGCTTCCGCCTCCCATACCGGCGCCGGAGGGAATCCGCTTGATAATCCGGATTTCAATGCCGTTGGGGTCCACATTCATGGCCTGACAATATACCTTTGCAGCCTTCCAGGCCAGATTGCTTTCGTCAGTAGGAATGCCATCTACGGAGCACAGCAGCTTCCAGGGCTTTCCTGTGCCGATGTCAATCTCCACATCGTCACGAATGGAGATGGTC
This sequence comes from uncultured Eubacteriales bacterium, assembly GCA_900554625.1. Classification (GTDB taxonomy): domain Bacteria; phylum Bacillota; class Clostridia; order Oscillospirales; family Oscillospiraceae; genus Faecousia. The sequence goes on from USHP01000135.1 coordinate 1,750, forward strand.
TGCATGACGCTTTGCAGATCATGGTAACCGTCTTCCCGTTTGCCCAGCACGTCCAGGGTCAGATTCAGTTTGGCAAACGCACCTTCATATAATGTTGTCATAGGTTGTACCGTCCTTTGCGCACATTTTCTGTATTATATCCTGAAAAAACATTTTTTGCAATCATCATCCTGATAAAATTGAAAAACCTGTGCATCCTAATGGCATCCGGAAGTTGAAATGGAGGTAAAAACTATGGATACCATCGCACTGATCCTGTCCATCGTCGGTTGTGTCAACTGGGGACTGGTGGGAATTTTCCAATTTGATTTGGTCGCTTGGCTTTTTGGCGGCGCAGGCTCCCTGTTCAGCCGTCTGGTCTACACGGTTGTAGCCCTGTCCGGCCTATGGTGTATTTCCTTCCTGTTCCGCAGGAATGCCATTACCGGCAAAGAATAAAGAAGTGCGGCTGCTCCTACAGGGAAGCAGCCGCATAATTTTATATCGTTTCTTCTTCCATCAGCCGCAGCGAACAATGCAGCTGACTTCCTGGTCGCCATACTTGGCGGTGATGGAAGTGGTGCCGGCCTTCACAGCCTTGACCCAGCCTTCTTCATCCACTGTTGCGATGTGAGGATGCTCAGAAGACCATTCTACCTCGTTCTGCTCCAAGTCGCAGTCCAGCAGCAGCTGGAACTCGTAATAAACACCCAACTTGACATCAGTTTTCTTCAGCTTCAGGGTAACGTTCTTCAGTTCCGAACTGCCCTGATTCTGGTCAGTGGTCTCCGGAGTGGTGGCAGGGGTAGTTGCCGGAGTGGTTTCTGCCGTATCCGGAGCCTGGGTTGCTGCAGTGGTAGGCGCTTCCGTGGGCTCCACAAAGGAAACCTTGACAGGAACCTCAATCTTCTGCTGGCCGCAGGTAATGGTCACCACGGTTTCGCCCTCTGCCACTGCCTCAATCCGACCGTCTTCGGTAACTGTGGCAATGCTTTCATCCCCGGAAGTGAACACCAGGGCATCTGTGGTATCGCCGGGCTTAGGCACCACATTCAGAAGGAACCGGGCGCCGGCTTCGTTCAGCACCACTTCCTGGGCGCTGGTCATAACCAGGTTCTCACAGGGAATGGCCGTTGCATCTGTAGCCGCCGTTGTCTGCATGAACTGAGGCAAGGTGGTTTCTGCCGCTCCCTGCTGGTTCATATTCGGCAGGAAATAGCGGAAGAACAGGAAGCCGGCAGCCAAAAGCAGCGCTGCAATCAAAACCGTCAGCAAAATCACCACAAAGGTGTTGGACTGATAGGTTTCTTCTTCTTCATCATCAAACAAGGAGTTGTCCTCATCCTCTAGATCCCGCCGGGGCGCACTATTGACTTCGTCAAAGTCAAAAATTTCTTTTCTCTTTCTGGACGGGGTGCGGTCATTCTTTGTTTTGGGTGAATCAAAGTCATCCATCAGCAGTTCATCTTCCAACAAATCTGCCGCAGAATCCCGGGAACAGCCGCAAATGGGGCATTGTTCCGCGGTATCCGGATAACTGGTTCCGCAAACATCACAAATAATCTTACTCATCAGGATCCCTCCAGTACACATAACTGCACCATTATTAGTCGACATTATAACACAAAATTCCCCGGAATACAACTACAAAAGTATTGCTTTTTTTGTTATTTTATTTTATGATAGTTTGGTTAAAGGAGGCGATCTGTTTGTCAGAACCCAAGTCCATTTCTCCTTTGCTGGACGGCTTCCTTATGGGCAGTCCCATGAGCAGTCATGATGGCATCATCTGCTGTCCTGCCATCCAGGAGAATACGGATCAAAAGTACATAGTCAAGATTATCTCCATTCCTGCCACCCAGGCTCAGATGGATGCCCTTCTGCTGGCAGGCGCCTATAAAGATCCTGCGGATGCGATGGAATATTTCCGCAAAAGCGGTGAGGCTATCCTGGAGGAAGCCAAAATCCTGAACACCCTTTCCAAGATAGAAGGATTTCTTCCCTATGAGGGCTGGCAGATGGAACCCATCACCCGGCGCAGACTGGGATATGAAGTGTATCTGCTGGGCAGTTACAAGCGCTCCCTGGACAAATATGTCCGGCGCAATCAGGTCACCCATTTGGAAGCAATCAACTTGGGACTGGATCTGTGCTCTGCACTGTCGGTATGCCGTCAGGCTGGATACATATATGTGGATTTGAAACCGGCCAATATCTTCATTTCTGAAAAGAAGGAATACCGGATCGGTGATGTTGGGTTTATTCCCATTCGGGAACTGACCTTTGCCACAATTCCCGACCGATACCGAAGTGATTACACGCCGCCGGAGCTTTCCGACCCCATGGTGCCGCTGAGTCTGACCATCGATACGTTCGCGTTGGGCATGATTCTCTACCAGCTATATAATGAAGGGCAGCTGCCTGTTATCCCGGCGGCTGATTCGGAAGAGGCGATTGCCGCACCAATCAATGCCGACTATGAGCTGGCGGAGATCATTTTGAAGGCCATCCATCCTGACCCGGAAAAACGCTGGACAGACCCAAAGGACATGGGACAGGCTCTGGTTTCCTACATGCAGAGAAATGCCGTCAATGACGTGCCGATTACCCCGTATCTTCCCCTGGAATTTGAAGAAGCCCAGGCAAAAGAGCAACAGCCGGAAGACGCACCTGACGACACCGAATCTTCGGATTCTCCGCCGGAGCAAGCAGCGTCCGAAGAAAGCCCACAAGAAGAAATCTCTCAATCGGATGAAACATCCCAGCCCCCCGAAGCATCATCTGAGGAAGATAGCCCGCCGGAGGAGGCGAGTGCTTCCTCGAACGCTGAGGAAGATCCACAGGAACCTCCTGATTCGGAAGATTCGGAGGATCTGGAGGAAGCTGACACCTTGCTCCCCCACGAAATGTCGGATGAACTATCCCGGATTTTGGAAAAAGCGGATGACCTGATTGCCCACGGGACGCCGGAAGGCGTGGTACTGCCGGAGATTCCCGATCCGCCGGACCCCTTCGCTTTTGTAAAGGAAGATTCCGACGACGTCGACGACGGTTCCATTCCCCGGGATCCGCTGATGGAGGATGAATCCGATTCTCAGCCCCGGAAGGTTACGAAAAAATTCGCCGACCAAAGCGGGAAACGATTGGCAAAGAAGCTGCTGACCACGCTGATTGTCCTTCTGATACTGGCCGGGATTGGCTTTAGCGGGTACTGGTATTACCAAAATATCTACCTACAGACCATCCGCAGCATTGACATTGACGGAACCAAACAATCTTTGACCGTCAGCATTGACTCGGATGTGGACGACGCCCTGCTCCAGATCACCTGCTCGGACAATCAGGGAAATATCATGACCCAGGGTGTTCTGAACGGGCAGGCAACCTTCACCGGACTGACCCCGGATACGCTGTATTCCATTGAGTTGTCCATTGATGGGTTCCACAAACTGGTGGGCAAAACATCGGATATCTTCACCACCGATACCACAACCACCATTTTAAGTTTCACCCCCGCTGCCGGCGAAGAAGATGGCTCCGTGGTTCTGACCTTTACGGTAGAAGGCGAAGAGCCGGAGACCTGGACACTGAGTTATATGGCAGAAGGAGAAGAAGAGCAGGTACAGACCTTCTCCGGTCACTCCGTTACAGTTCCCAACTTGTCCATCGGCAAGATGTACACTTTTACCCTGGACGCCGGCGACTCCCTCTCTCTCAGCGGAGAAACGGTTCTGGAATACATGCCTTCCCGCCTGATTCTTGCCAAGGATCTGACCGTTACCTCTACCGGAAACAATGACATGACCGTACACTGGAATGTACCCGGTGATGTGGTGGTAGACAGCTGGAGCGTGCGCTGCTACAGTGACAGCGGGTATGACAAACAGTTGACCACCACCGAAACCCAGGTAAGCTTTACGGACATCGATCCCACAGTTGGCTATACCGTGGAAGTGACAGCATCCGGCATGACCCAGCCCGCGAAAACCAGCATTACCGCAAATCCCATCAATATTACTCAGTTTACCATGGCAAACGATCAAGATCCGGAGCTGGAAGTACTGAAACTCAGTTGGGAATACACCGGTTCTGCACCGGAAGGCGGTTGGCTTGTGACATACAGCATTGAC
>USHP01000136.1 GCA_900554625.1 uncultured Eubacteriales bacterium
CACGCTGCACCGGGGACATTCCGGTGTCTTGCGGCAATCCACGCACACCAGCGCCCGGCTGTTTCCCCGGCGGTTCAGCAGCAAAATGGTCTGCTTCCCAGCCTGGCGGGTATCCACCAGCGCCTGCCGCAGGGGGATGCTCAGGGAAAGATCGTTTCCCAATTTCAGTTCTTCCCGCATATCTACAATTTCCACTTCCGGCAGCGGGCGGCCGTTGAAGCGTTCTTTCAAGGTATACAGGCGATAATCGCCATTTTTCGCCCGGTACATGCTCTCCACGGAAGGGGTAGCAGATCCCAGCAGCACCAAAGAGTGTTCCTTGGCGCCCCGGAAAATCGCCACTTCCTTGGCAGAATACCGAGGGGAATTTTCCGATTTATAGGAATGCTCCTGTTCTTCATCCAGGATAATCAGCCCGGGGCTGCATGGGGCAAACACCGCCGAGCGGGTTCCCACCACCACTTTGGCTTCCCCGCTGCGAACCCGTTTCCACTGGTCGTAGCGTTCCGCCGCCGCCAGGCTGCTGTGCAGCACTGCCACCTGCTGGCCAAAATATGCCGCCATCAGCCCCAGCAGCTGGGGGGTCAGGGCAATTTCCGGCACCAGAAGCAGGGCACTTTTTCCTTGATCCAGACACCTCTGAATCAGCTTGATATACACAGAGGTCTTGCCGGAGCCAGTTACGCCATACAGCAGGGCAACCCCTGGATTGGGCTGTTCCAGCTGAGCGCTCAGGCCGTCCAGGCAGCTTTGCTGGTTCTGGTTCAAAATCAGCGGTCCTTCCAGCTTCGCAGGCTGGATTTCCCGGCAGCGCAGCACCGGACGCTCGGTAAACGTCAGATATCCCAGCTTTTCCAGCCGGTTGACGGTGGCTGTGGAAGCACCTGTAAAATAGCAAATTTCTTTCACCGCTGCGCTTCCCACGCTGCACATCAGTTCCAGCACACTTTTTTGGGCAGATGCAGATTTTGGTCTGCTTTGGGCGAAGGCCAATGCCTCTTCCGGCGGTACTGCCAGAGCGGCAATTTTCTCCGTTTTGTCTCCCAGGCGACGCAGATAGTCATTCTGGGCAGAAATCCATTTTTTCCGCAGCAGGTAGGCAATCCCGTCAGCAAGCGCTTCCTCATCAGAAATCACGGCACGCAGGCTGCTTTCTTCAGCCTGTCCGCCCAGATTTTCCAAGGTCTGCAAAATGGTCAGCGCAGTTTCTTTACGGAGATTTTTTTCCTTCCAGCTTAGGTCCTGTGTCAGAGAAAAGGTTTGCTTCGTCTGAAACCACAGTCCCGCCGGAAGCATGGCCCGGACGGCATCGTAAAACGTGCAGAAGTACCGCTCCCGCATGAAAGCCGCCAAGCGCAGCTGCTTTTGCGTCAGAATCGGGGTTTCGTCCAGGCAAGCTTCAATGGTTTTGAGTTTCTCTTCGTTTCCTTCCTCCACAGACAGGACGATGCCCTCGGTACGCTTGTTGCTGCGGCCAAAGGGCAGCTGCACCCGCTGTCCCGGAAGGATGGTCATATTCTCCGGAATCCGGTAGGAATAGGGCTTGTCAATGGCAAAATTCGCCGCAGATACAGCAATTTTCCCAATCATAGACGTTCTCCCCAACCTTCCTCCGGATTTCCTGGAAAAATTCCATTAATCAGTTCTTGTACATGTCCTTCACAGTGGCGGACAGCTTTCCGTCAGCCACTTCCTGAATGGCCAGGGTAACGGGCTTCTCCGGCAGCTCTTCCTGGAATGCTTCCGCTTCTGCGGCAATCTGGCGAGCCCGATGGGCGACCACATTCACCAGCAGGTAACGGCTGTCAACATGTTTGAGCAAATCTGCAACAGGGGGGTAAAGCATAATAAGTCCTCCAATTTCTTAGTCTGCCAAATTGGCAATGATATTCAGAATTTCATCGGCACAGCGCTCGGCATCGTCATTGACTACCACATAGTCATACCAACTGCGCTGCTCCATTTCCCATACAGCCCGTTCCATCCGCATCTGGATCTGTTCCTCCGAGGTATCACCCCGGCCTCTCAGCCGGCGTTCCAGCTCCTGCATGTTGGGGGGCATAATGAAAATCAGTACTGCCTCCGGTGCGCTTTGCCGCACCTGCTGGGCACCCTTCGGCTCAATGTCCAGAAGCACCGGGCCATGGGCCATCTTCTCTTCCGCCTGAGCTCGGGGGGTACCGTAGTAATTGCCTGCGTGGGCATCGTACTCCAGGAATTCTCCCCGGGCAATCATATCTTCAAACTGGGGTTTGGTGATGAAGGTATAGTGTACGCCCTCCACTTCACCGGGTCTGGGAGCACGGGTGGTTGCGGATACGGAGAAGGAAAAATCGGTTCTCTTCTTCATCATAATTCCCAGCACCGTACCTTTACCCACACCGGAGGCACCGGAAATGACGATCAGTTTTCCTTTGCTCATGTTTCAGCCTCCTGTTCCTGGCTGCCCGTCCACCGGGCAGAAATGGTCTCTGTGGGGATGGCGGACAAAATCACATGATCCGTGTCCATCAGAATCACCGCCTGGGTTTTGCGGCCGTAGGATGCATCAATCAGCATTCCCCGCTCTCTGGCTTCCTGGATCACACGCTTGATGGGGGCCGAATCCGGTGCCACAATGGCCAGCACTCTGCCGGATGCCACCATGCTGCCGAAACCAATATTGATCAGCTTCATGGCCCCTCCTTATTCGATGTTCTGGGTCTGCTCCCGGATCTTTTCCAGCTCCGCCTTGATCTCCACCACAATCCGAGCCAGGGCTACATCGGAGCACTTGGAGCCAATGGTGTTGGCTTCCCGGTTCATTTCCTGGAGCAGGAAATCCAGCTTTCTGCCAATGGGGCCGCCGGTGGTGAGCATGGTGTTCATCTGCTGCAGGTGGCTGCGCAGACGCACTGTTTCCTCATCCACTGCCACCTTGTCGGCAAAAATGGCAGCCTCCGTCAAAATCCTGCTTTCGTCAATAGCAGTATTGGCCAGCACTTCCTTGATCTTGTTTTCCAGCCGGGTGCGGTAATCCGCCACGGTCTGGCCGCTGCCAGCTTCCACCTGTGAAACCAGTTCCAGGATGGTATTTCCCCGGCTGCGCAGGTCATTCTCCAGGGCCAGGCCTTCGGTTGTACGCATGGCATCATAGTTCTGAAGAGCCAGATGAACAACTCCCATCAGATCGGACAGCAGCTGCTCTTCATCCACCTGTCCTCGCTCTACGGTAAATACCTCCGGCATCCGGGACAGCAGCGATACGCTGATATCATCCCGAACGCTATACTGGCTCACCATTTTCTGCATGGCGGCCAGATATCCTTCCACCATTGCCTCGTTCAGCGTCACCTGCACATCGGCAGCGCTTTCCGAGCGAACGGAAATGTACACATCCACCTTGCCCCGGGTAATGGTGGCCTTTACAGCCTGCTTCACCGCATCCTCACCAAAGGTCAGGCTGCGGGGGAGTTTTACGGTGCAGTCTAAGTACCGGTTATTGACGGAGCGCAGCTCTACGGTAAATTCCCGGTCATTCACCGTCTCCACCGCCCGGCCGTAGCCGGTCATGCTTTTAACCATGGTTTTCTTCCTCTCTTATCCTGGCTCTGGGCTGGAACGCTTCCACCAAAGCCGTAATGGTATAACCCAAATTCTGTTTTTTGACCACAGTCCGGTCATAGAGCACCACCATGGCTACTCCCAGGACAAAGCCCAGGCAACCAACCGCGGAGCCCCAGTTCCCCGCCAGTGTTCCCAGGTAATACCCCAGGAAGAACAGCACCAGCGGCAGAACATACAGTACAAACGCCGCTTTCAGCACAGGGCCGGTCTGGGATTCCACCCGGACCAGGTCCCCCCGTCCTGCGCCGATAGGGTTGTCCGCGGTGAAAATCACCGCTTCCTTGGCAGCGCCGCAGCCGGAGCATTTGTGACAATCTCCGGAGCAGGCGCTCTCCCGGACGTGGACAACCAGTGCCGTACCGTTATCGTAGGTTTCCTTCACCCTTACAACCTGTTCCATGTTAGCCTCCCTGAAGCTGAACCATGGCCGAAACCGAGTTGGTCTTCAGGGCACCAACGCCTTCGAAGCCTTCTGCGAACCGGATATTGGCTTTGTAGGTTGCCGTGCCGACTTCCGCATTGGTAAAGTCTACCTCAACCACAATATCCTCTTCCGTCAGCTTGCTGATCTGACCAACGGGGCCGCGAACCTTCACCGTCAGATTGGCGTTGATGATTTCCGCCTCCATGCCTTCCGGCAGGTTAACAATCTGGAACTGATCGATGGTAAATTCTCTGCTGACCAGATCGGTAAAGCTGACGATGACCTTGGCCTCGGTAACGCCGGTCTGGTTGGTCACGCCTTCCGGCAGGTTGATGGGGAAGGTCAGTTCATTGCTGTTTCTGTCCAGCTCTGCCAGGTTGATGGTAGCGATGGAGTAGGTATCTCCCAGTTCCGACAGCACCGCCTCACCGCCGGATACCCGGATGGTGGCAGGAGAAATGCTGATGGTTGTATTCTGGGCCGTTGCACCGCCGCCGTAGATCACATCCACTGCCAGCTTCATCTCCTGAATCCGCTGAATCTGCATATCCAGCCGGACTTCCTCCACGCTGGTCAGAATCTGCTCGGCATCCACCGGTTCTCCATCCGCATCACACAGGGTATAGCGGAAACTCTGGCTGATGGATTCCACTTGCTCGGACAGGTCAATGTCAATCTGGGCATGGTCGATCCGATCCACCACAGAGGCCGGACCTGCCAGGGTGATCACAGGGTTGTCCAGCACTGCATTTTCCGTATCGTAAATATAATTTTCCGAACGGGTACCGGTCCAGTTGATGATGACCGGCACTTCCTTGGTTCTGCGGTAATCCACGCTGATGTAAATTTCCGCAGGATTCCGGGAAAGCACTGTAATGGCGCTGCTGGATACGTCGGTCGGATACACCGGCGTATATTGCAGGCGGATATTCTCCCCTGGCTCTTTAATATTGGAAATATCTACCTTTACGGTCAGATTGTTGCTGGTACTGAGCTTATTCAGCTCTCCCCGGCTGCCGGACAGGTGCAGCGATACAGCATCTGCGGATTTTTCCGTAATCATCAGGTTTCGCTCGTTGAGGATAGCCTCGCCTTCCATGACCACCGGAATATTATAGTAGGTTCTGTCATCCTTCTGGCTGACGGTGGTCACCACATACATCCACAATCCAAAGGCAACCACCACGGACAGCAAGACGGAATAGAGTTTATTCTTTCTCATTTACATCGTCCTCCTTGCCCTTGCGGGTCAGCTTATCCCGCATCCGTTCCAGGAGATTGCCCTGGTTTTCCTCTTTCTGTCCCGGGCAAAGTTCGTTATGCAGCAGCTTGTCCAGGGTCTGGGGGGCCAGATGCCGTTTCAGCATACCGCCCACCGCTACAGAAATGGCACCGGTTTCTTCAGAAACCACCACCACCACCGCATCGGAAACTTCGCTGGTTCCCACAGCGGCGTGGTGTCTGGTTCCCAATTCTTTGGGCAGATTGGGATTTTTGGACAGGGGCATGACGCAGCCGGCATAAGCAATTCTTCCTTCGCGGATAATCAAAGCACCGTCATGCAGTGGGGAATTGTGAAAGAAAATGTTGCGCAGCAGCGGATCGGATACCTGAGCATCGATCTGGGTGCCGGTCTTATAATACTCACTCAGGTGCTGCTCCCGGGCAAAGACAATCAGGGCGCCTACTTTATCCCGGCTCATGATTTCACAGGCCCGAACCGTCTGGGTAATCACCGTTTCCATTTCCTGAACCGGCTTGGAGCCGCCCAGGAAATCCGGTAGACGGACGCTTCCCAAGTGATCCAGCAT
>USHP01000137.1 GCA_900554625.1 uncultured Eubacteriales bacterium
ACCGAGGCCACCGCGGAAAACCGCAGCCGCAGCGGTATGCTGAATCAGAACTGATGTTCCCCAAAGTACCGGGCCGGATGATTCTGGCCCGGCTTTTTGTTCTTACAGAAATTCTTCCCAGTCCAAGGTCATGCTTCCCTCGGGTTTTACGATGCAAGGAATGCCGATTTGCCCATCCTCCCGGGCCTGGGCAAAGAGGGAATTACCCTCCCGCAGCTTCAAAAACCCTTTCAGGTGCTGCAAATCTTCTGTAATGTCTAAAAACTCATAGGCGATACCAGCCCGATCCAGGTCCTTCCGGCACTGGACGCAGTCTTTGCAGAGCATACTTCCATAGATGGTCAGCATAAACATCTTCCTTTTTCGTATTTTTTCATAGTATACCACAAAAGCCTTTTTTTGAAAAGCGGGGGAAATGAAACCTGTCTTTTCGGGCATACTAACAGCGAAAGGAGGGGGAAAGCATGCAACTGAAAGGATGGGCGATTACCGCCGGAATCGGCGCTGCGGCTGGTGCCGTAGCGGTTCTGATGATGCCCAGAACCAACCCGACCCGCCGCCTGGCGGCAAAGGCTGCCAACAAGGTGGAAGATGTGGCCTGGAAAGTTTCCGACACTATTTCCAGCAAGATGGACAACATCGACATGTAAACTCCGATCTCCGCTGCCTACTGAGCAGCGGAGATTCTTTGTTACACAAAATTAACCTGGTTTTCAATTGCATAACCTACGGGAATGTGCTATACTGTTACCAATCATACACCCGGAGGCGTTTATGACTGAGTTAACCGATTTTCAGAGAAAAATCTCTGCTTTTTTACCGGAAATGGAGCTTCGATTCCAGGAGCCCATGTCCAAACATACATCCTTCCGCATTGGCGGAGGAGCGGAAGTAATGGCGTTCCCGAAAAATAAGGAAGAACTTGCTAAACTTCTGAAAACATCCGCTTTATTGGACTGCAAATTGTCTATTCTGGGAGCCGGAACCAATGTTCTGGCTCCGGATGCGGGAATTTCCGGCTTGGTGATTTGCCTGAAAGACTGCCTGGATGGGATGCAGCAGCTGGACGATACCCATATCCGCTGCATGGCTGGTGTAACCATGGCCAGGGCAGCGGTATTTGCGGCAGGGCTGGGCCTGGCGGGACTGGAATTTGCCCACGGTATTCCGGGAACCATTGGCGGCGGCCTGTATATGAATGCCGGCGCATACGGCGGGGAGATGGCCCAGATCTGCACCGCTGTGGAAGTGATGGACAGACAGGGCAATTTGCGGACCCTGACCCGGGAGCAGATGGAGTTTTCCTACCGGCACAGCGTTCTGGAAGAAAGCGGGGAGATTGTCATCAGCGGCGAATTTGCCCTGACTCCTGACAGCACGGAGCAGATCAAAGCTCGGATGAAAGAGTTGATTGCTAAGCGCACCGTATCCCAGCCGCTGAACCTGCCCTCTGCCGGCTCTGCCTTTAAGCGTCCGGTGGGTGGCTACGCTGCGGCGCTGATTGACCAGGCCGGACTGAAAGGCTTCCGGGTTGGCAATGCGGCCATTTCGGACAAACACGCCGGTTTTGCGGTGAATTTGGGCGGGGCCACGGCCGAAGAGGTCAAGTCCCTGCTGAGCCAGGTTTCGGACCGAGTTTATGAAAATTCCGGGATTCGGCTGGAACCGGAAATCCGGATTTGGTAAGAGAAAAAGAGAGGAGTGTTTCCATGGCAGTATCCTTCTCCGCGGCGGCAAAAATCGAAGCCTGCCGGATTCTGCCCCAGAAGCAGTGCTGCGCATTGGCAGAGTGCTTTGGTATCTTGTTGTTTTGCAACAGTTTTCAGGCGGACTGCATCCGTATTGTAACGGAGAGCCGGGAATTTGCCTGTATTTTGCCGAAATTGTTCAAGAAGGCTTTTGACTTGGAGTTTGACAGCTATCCCAGCCTGGCGGCACCGGGGAAACTGACCTTCCAGATTTGGGAGAAAGGCAAGATTTCTGCCATCATGGCGGCATTTGGATTTGATGCTAAGGGGAATCTTGCGCTGCATGTGAATCTGCCGGTTGTGGAAGAAGACTGCTGCAAAGCTTCCTTCCTCCGGGGCGCCTTCCTGGCCGGAGGCAGTGTCACCGACCCGGGAAAGGGGTATCACATGGAACTGACCACCACCCACCAGAGTGTAGCCCGGGAAACCGATGCCCTGGTGCGGGAGACTATGGGATTTACGCCCAAACTGGCGTCCCGGGGCGGAGGTCAGGTTCTGTATGTCAAGCAGAGTGAACTGATTTCCGACTTTCTGACCTACCTGGGCGCGCCGGTGGCGGCGATGGGCGTGATGGAAGCGAGACTGGAAAAGGAACTGAACAATAAAGTCAATCGCCGCTGCAACTGTGACGACGCCAATACCTCCAAAGTGGTGGAAGCGGCCCAGGAACAGCTGCTGGCCATCCGGATTCTGAAAGAGGCGGGGCAGTTGGAGAACCTGCCTGCCAAAATCCAGCAGGCGGCCCAGGCCCGGCAGAGCAACCCTTCCGCTTCCTTGTCAGAACTGGCAGCCATGATGGAGCCGCCCATTACCAAACCAGCCATGAACAACCGGATGAAGAAACTGATACAGTTGGCGAAGGAGATAGAGCCATGAGTTTTGTGCATCTGCATGTGCATAGCGAATACAGCCTGCTGGACGGCGCCTGCCGGATTGACGGCCTGATGGAACGGGTCAAGGAACTGGGGCAGGAGGCTGTGGCCATTACGGACCACGGCGTGATGTACGGCTGTATTGATTTTTATAAAGCGGCAAAGGCGGCGGGGGTCAAGCCCATCATTGGCTGTGAAGTGTATGTGGCCCGCCGGAGCATTGCCGACCGGGTGCACGGCATCGACAATGACCCCTACCACCTGGTGCTGTTGTGCAAAGACCGGACGGGATATGAAAATCTGTGCCTGCTGGTTTCGGAAGCCTTTATTCATGGCTTCTACGGAAAGCCCAGAGTAGATTTGCAGCTTCTGGAGCAGCACCACGAGGGACTGATTGCCTTGTCCGCCTGCCTGGCTGGTGCAATCCCTCAGTATCTGATGGAGGAGGACTATGCCGGGGCGAAGGAATATGCCCTGAATCTGGCCCGGATCTTTGGGGAAGGGAATTTTTACCTGGAACTGCAGGATCACGGCATTGACGAACAGCGGCCGGTAAATCAGGGCGTGCTGCGCCTGGCCCGGGAAACGGGACTTCCCTTGGTGGTGACCAACGATGCTCACTATCTGCGCAAAGAAGACGCCAAGATGCAGGATGTGCTGCTGTGCATCCAGACGGGAAAAACGGTGGACGAGCCCAACCGGATGAAATTCCAGACCGATGAATTCTACCTGAAAAGCGAAGAGGAACTGCGCCAGCTTTTCCCGGGCTGTGATGAGGCCTTTGAAAATACGGTGAAAATTGCCCAGAGATGTAATCTGGAGTTTACCTTCCACGAATATCACTTACCCTCGTTTCCTGTGCCCCAGGGGTATACCAATGAAGCATATTTCCGGGAGCTGTGCGAAAAGGGCTTCCGGGAACGCTATGAGAATCCCCCCCAGGAGTACCGGGACCGGCTGGAATACGAAATCGGGGTCATCAGCCGGATGGGGTATGTCAACTACTACCTGATCGTCTGGGACTTTATCCGCTATGCCAAGGAACAGGGCATTCCGGTTGGCCCGGGCCGTGGCTCCGGCGCTGCTTCTATTGTGGCCTACTGTATGCACATTACCGAAGTAGACCCCATGAAGTACGCCCTGATTTTTGAACGATTCCTGAACCCGGAGCGGGTGAGCATGCCGGACTTTGATACGGACTTTTGCCAGGAACGCCGGGGCGAGGTCATTGCCTATGTTATGGAAAAGTATGGCGCTGACCATGTGGCCCAGATTGCCACCTTCGGCACCATGGCAGCCCGGGGCGCCATCCGGGACGTGGGCCGGGCGCTGAATTTCAGCTATGCGGAAACCGATGTGGTTGCCAAGCTGGTGCCGGGTACTCCTCACATCACCTTGGATGAAGCGCTGAAGGTTAGCCCCAAACTGAAGGAACTGTACGACGGCGACCAGCGGGTACAGCTGCTCATTGACACCGCCCGAAGCTTGGAGGGTATGCCCCGGAATTCTTCGACCCATGCTGCCGGTGTGGTGATTACTGCTGATCCGGTATGCAGCTATGTGCCCCTGTCCCGAAATGACGATACCATCGTCACCCAGTACACCATGACCACCATTGAGGAGCTGGGCCTGCTGAAAATGGACTTTTTGGGACTGCGGAACCTGACGGTAATTGCGGATGCGGAGCGGGAAATCCGCAAACGGGTACCGGACTTTGCCATTGCGAACATCCCCGACGATGACCCGGAAACCTTTGCCATGCTCACTGAGGGAAAGACCCAGGGCGTGTTCCAGCTGGAATCGGCAGGCATGACCGGTGTCTGTGTCAACATGAAAGCCAGCTCCATTGAAGATATTACGGCTATCGTGGCCCTCTACCGTCCGGGCCCTATGGATTCCATCCCCCGGTTTATTGCCAACAAACTGGATGCCCGAAAGGTCACCTATAAGACGCCGCTGCTGGAGCCGATTCTGAAAGTCACCTACGGCTGTATCGTCTACCAGGAGCAGGTGATTGAGATCTTCCGTTCCCTGGGCGGCTATACCATGGGTCAGGCAGATAACATCCGCCGGGCGATTTCCAAGAAAAAAATGAAGGTCATTGAGGCGGAGCGGAAAGTCTTTGTTTACGGTGACCCGGAACAGGGAATCTCCGGCTGTATCGGACACGGCGTGCCGGAAGCGGTAGCCCAGTCCATCTACGATGAAATTGTCGATTTTGCCAATTACGCCTTTAATAAGGCCCATGCGGTGTGCTATGCCGTGGTGGCCTACCAGACGGCTTACCTGAAATGCCACTATCCCCATGAGTACATGGCAGCGCTGATGACCTCGGTGCTGGACTCGGCCACCAAAATCTCCGGATACATTGCGGAATGTAAAGAACTGGGCATTGCGGTGCTGCCGCCGGATCTGAACCATTCCGACGATCCCTTCACTGTGGAAGGACAGGCCATTCGCTTTGGCCTTGGGGCGGTGAAAAACGTAGGCCGGGGACTGATTCGGACGGTGGTGCGCAAAAGAACCGAAGGCGGCCCCTTCAAATCTCTGGAAGACTTCATCGAACGGATGGGGGAAGGGGAGCTGAACAAACGCACCGTAGAGAATTTGATTAAATCCGGCGCGGCAGACTGTTTCGGCTACCACCGCAGCGAACTGCTGGCAGTGTATGACCAGATGATGGATGCCATTGCTGCCTCCAGAAAGAAAAATCTGGAAGGCCAGATGGGATTGTTTTCCATGATGGAAGAGGAAAGCACATCCCAGCAGATTCTGATTCCCAAGCTGAATGAACTGAACAAAGCAGACCTTCTGGCCATGGAGAAGGAAACCACCGGCATCTATATTTCCGGCCATCCCATGGATGATTACCGCCCCTATCTGCGCAATACCCATGTGGTTCATATTGGGCAGCTGATGGAGGAAGAATCCAGCTATGCCGACGATGATATCGTCAGTGTGGCGGGAATTGTCCAAACAGTGAAGATGAAAACCACCCGCAGCAACTCCATGATGGCCTATGTGACGGTGGAAGACGATACTGCGGCAATCGAAATGCTGGCCTTTTCCAATGTTTTGAACCAGTATGGTGGATATCTGCGGGAAAACAGTCCCGTGGTGATTACCGGGCGGCTTTCCCTGCGGGATAACAAGGAGCCGCAGATTGTGATTAACCGGGCGCGGCCCATTTCGGATTATGC
>USHP01000138.1 GCA_900554625.1 uncultured Eubacteriales bacterium
AGGGTTCCCCCCAAGTCTTTGGCGGGCCGTGAGGAAGTATCTTTAAGCCCCCATGCAGTCATCGCGCCGAATCTGCCACAATCCGTTTTATGAAATCGTAGATCGCTCCGAAGCAGTTCTTTCATCACCTCCCTGACTGCTCCATCTTCGCGGCGTTTCACATTCGCTCGTACATGAGTTATGTACCTGTTGTGCTGTCTATTCAGTTTTCAAAGATCTTGAGGTCACGAGGATAGCGTGTCCTTCTAATAACCGTGAGGCTTTGAGCCTTTCTTTCAGGGGCGTTACAGACGATTTTTAAGGAAAGTCTCCATGTTCCGAAGGCCGCGCTGGATAGATTCGCTGACCGATGCAACGCTGACTCCTTCGCTCTTGGCAATCGCTGATTCTGTCAGTCCCAGGAAGTAGTAAGCATAGATGCGCTTGGCCTGCTTGTCCGGCAGAGCGGCAATCGCAGCGTGAAGCTGCTCCATCGTCACTTTGCGCTCATACAGCTCACAAGGGGTCATGGAAACGAAAAGGGCATCATACTCAATTCCGTCTCCGCGATCCAGAGAATAATGCGCCTTGTGGTAATATGTACGGCGGCGGTATGCGGCCTCCAGGCGGTCATGCTCTTTCATAACAGCGGCTACTTCATCAGGAACCTCAATAATGTAATCGGTCTTATAAAAATCGGGATACTGCTCCCGCAGATTGATCTTGGTCATAATTTCCTCCATTTCAGTTGTTAGGGACAAAGGGCAACCGAAATGGCTATGGCGGAGAGCGACACCGGGGATGTTCGGGAAAATTCCCGTAAAATCGACAAAGAAAAACGTCAGACGGCCTTAATAGCTGTCTGACGCATTTTGTATAATATGTTGTACGATTGTGCGGATTATTTACGCTTGATTGCGCGTGTCCGTGTGTATAATTTCTCTTTGGTAGGTCATTGATTTTTTTAGGTAATCACCTACCTGAAAACCATAATTCTGCTGAAATAAATAACCGCCCATCGTAGACTCCTCAAACGGCAGTCACGGGCGGTAATGGAAATATGCCCTGCCGTGAAAGGCCGTTTTTTTTATTGGCCTCCCGTCAGGGCTTTTATGTATATTTTATCTTTCAAAGGTGCATGATAAACACATATCAATACGCGTGATTGGGTTATGGTAACTTCCTCTTACGCACGATAGAATGTAATAGAGGTGAACAATCATGCCGGAAGATGTATTTGTGTATTTGGGACAGTGCCTCAGAGATGCAAGAGAAGAATGTGGACTGACCCAACAGGAGCTTGCGGATCAAACCGGCAGAGGGCTTCGTCATCTCCAGGACATTGAAAAGGGCAGGAAAAATCCGTCTTACGATGTACTGGCATCCTTTATCAAGCGATTAGGCATTTCTGCTAATGAGCTGTTTTATCCTGACGCTTCGGAACAGGAAAAGCAAGTACAGCATTTCATGGGAAAGTTTCTGGCCTGTACCGAGGATGAGCGGCAGATTATCTTGAAAACACTGGATTGTATGGCGGAGCAGTTTATCAGCCGACGTTACAAATCCTCCGATCCGCAAAATTATGAATAAAACCAGCAGGGCAAAATGCAATTTGTTTCTGCTGGTTTTATTTTGCCTCCGGCAGTAGACGTAAATTTTCCTAGCCCAATCAATCGCCACTATTTTGTTTCCGGTATTCAGCCGGTGCAATCTTCATGACATCTCGAAATGCTGTTGCAAATTTACTCTGATTCTCATATCCAACCTGGCTGGCAATTTCTGCTATGGTTGCCTGTGTCTGGCGAAGCAGAGCAGCGGCCTGTTTCATGCGGTACACTTTCATATAGGTTCCAATGGGCTGTCCATAAACTCCCTTGAACGTATCCTTTAAGGTTGCCGTATTGATAAGATACTCTTTGGAAAGTTCCTCAATCGTTGGCCGTTCCTGCAAGTTGGAGATAAGCCGCTTGTGAATGTCCCGTACAATCTCCACCTGGGGAGAAGTATATAACTCTCGCTGCTTTTCTTTATTTACATCCACCATACACAAGAATAAGAGAAGCTCCTGCACCTTCAGCATGAAGTATGGCTTTTGCAGGCGATCCGGTACGGAATACAGTTCAGAAAAGATATGCTCAATCTCATCCTTGGCCCGCATGACAAAGCATGCGCCATCGGCACAAAATTTGTTTTTGAAATCTGCAATACCAATACCGCTCTCGGCGAGGATTCCAGGCGGATTTTGAGAAACCAGCTCCAGATCAAGCACTACTGAGATTCCGCGATAATGTCTCAAAGGAAAGGCCATTTCAGAAGCACAGTTATCCATTGTATGAATGGAAAGATCCCCTTCTCCGAGGTACAGGCAGGAACCGCTTTGCAATACGCTCCCTTCACGCCCTTCCCGGCAATGATTGATCTCCAGCACATTCTTATCAATGGTTCCGTCCCAATAACAACTCGTTGCTTCAAAATCATTGTAAATAAGCTGGATACCGGGATAAACCTGATAGACTGTCATAAGCCCCAGGCCATCCTCACAGTCCATTTTATAGACGGTGCAATATCCGTCATTATCTTTTGGAATAATCGCAGATAACCCCGTAGCATTGGTGATAGGGTTTTTGTTCATAGTATTCATTCCGTTATCTCGTATTTGTTCTGCCAGGATTCTCCTGGCGTCTTTTATTATATAGTTTTTTCTCATTTTATACCGCTCCAATCGGCAGGATGTGCAATCCAATCAGAAAGCAAATTCTATTATAGTGCAGCCCTGCCGAATGTGCAAATATACGAAAAAGCCGATGCCCTCCAAAACGGAAAACATCGGCTATATGCGGGATTTTATTTGCTGCAACATTCCTTTCCTACACAACCGGAACAACTGCCGCTACAACAAGAACCATTTTTGCGGTTCTTATGGATTTTTCGCACAGCCCATATTGCATAGAAAACAATCCCGATAAGGATTATACCAGTAACAAGCATCTAAAACTCCTTTCTGACTGGAAACTCACAACTTATTAGCTTTGGGTCTCCGATCCTCTTTTCAAAATCCAAAGTCCAAATGCGACCACTGATAAAATGGCCGCTGAACGAAGCACTTTTCCAAACGTCATATTCATACCTCACAGCAAAAGTCCAACACGATAAACCACAAAAGTAACAGCCCAGGCCACAACCAACTGGAACAGGGCCGAGAACAGCATCCACCTTGTACTGCCGGATTCCTTGCGAATTGTAGCTAGGGCCGCTGCACAGGGAACGTAAAGCAGGCAGAAAATCATCAGGCAAAACGCATTGAGCTGTCCAAAACCGGCTGCACCCAGGATGCCGACCAATGTATCCATTCCCGCGCCGGAGTTGATATTGGGAATCCCAAACAGAACGGCACAACTGGACACCACAACCTCTTTTGCAGAGATGCCAGCAATCAGAGCAACCGCTATCTGCCAGAATCCCAGTCCAATCGGTGCAAAGATCGGTACAAGCCAATGGCCCAGGATAGACCCGAAGCTGTCTGCCATTTCCGTAGTATAGCCATGCGGCCCAAAGTTCAGGATCACCCACATGAGGATAGATGCTACAAAGATGGTAGTACCTGCTTTGGTAAGGTAGTCCTTTACCTTTTCCCATACATAGATTGCCACAGTTCTGGCGCTGGGGGCCTTATATTCCGGCAGCTCAATCAGCAGATAATTTTCCGATTTTCTCCGGTCAATCAAATGGATGATCGCCGCTACCAGGATAGCGACCACCAGGCCGATCAGGTACATGGAATAGGCCACGAGCATGGCGCGTTCCTGAAAGAACATCTCGGCAAACAAGATGTAGATTGGCAGACGGGCGCTGCAACTCATAAAGGGCGTAATCAACATGACCTTAAAACGGTCACGCCGGTTTTCCAAAGACCGTGAAGCCATGATTGCCGGAACAGTGCAACCAAATCCCAAAATCATGGGGATAAATGCCCGTCCGGAAAGTCCCAGCTTGCTCATAATCCCTTCCATGACATACGCAACACGGGCCATATATCCGCTGTCCTCCAGAAAAGCCAATGCCAGAAACAGAATGAAAATGTTCGGCAGGAAAGTCAGGATACCGCCCACACCGGCGATGATGCCGTCTACCAACAGGGAGCGCAGCACTTCATTGACCCCGACAGCAATCAGTCCATCGCTTATCAATGCCGACAGGCTTTCAATTCCTAATTCTAGGAATCCTTTCAGCCAATCGCCAATGGTAAAGGTCAGGAAGAACACCGCCGCCATGACAACGAGGAAAATCGGGATGCTCCAAAACTTATGCGTCAATACACGGTCTGCCTTTTCCGTCAAAGCGTCTTGACGATCCTTATTGACCAGAACCTCCCTGATGATTTCCTCAATAAAATCATACTTCTCATTGATAATGTCGGATTCATAGTTCCGGTCGATCACATCCGGCATATTGACCGGATAACGTGCAGAGATTTCCTTATCCTGCTCCAGCAGCTTAATGGCGTGCCAGCGGTAATTGGACAGGTTCGGATATTTCCGCTTCAGCTCTGCCATGATAAGATCAATCTTGTCCTCAATAGCATCACTGTAAACCATTGCGTATTCTGAATGGTGGTCGTGCCGGTGTTTTGGAGTATATTTATGATGATGAATCAGACACTCCGGATCTTTACAGTCTTTATGGTGCGCGGCTGCATGAAGCAGCACATCCAGTCCTGTCCGTTTTCTGGCTGAAACTGGAATGACCGGGATGCCCAGCATTTCCGGCAGTCTGTGTGTGTCAATCTCCATGCCGCGCTTTTCCACAATGTCCATCATGTTCAGCGCCAGCACAACCGGCTTGCCCAGCTCCAAAAGCTGCAAAGTTAAGTATAGGTTTCGCTCCAGAGCGGAAGCGTCCGCAACATCAATAATCACATCGACTTCATCGCTTAGTATAAACTGTCTGGATACCTGTTCTTCCATTGTGTAGGAGGTCAGGCTGTAAGTGCCAGGAAGATCGACCAGTCGAATATTCAGATCATGGTCTTTAATGGCACCCTCTACTTTCTCAACGGTTACACCTGGCCAGTTTGCCACTTTCAGATTTGCACCGGTGTAAGCATTGAAAAGTGTTGTCTTTCCGCAGTTCGGATTTCCGATGAAGCCGATAGTCAAATTTTCTCTCATCGGAATTTACCCCACTAAAATATTCTTTGTGATATTGCGCCCAAGTGCAAAGCGTGTTCCCCTGACTTTCACAATCAGGACACCCCGACTTTTGCTGTTCAGAACAGCGATAGAGGTTCCACGGGTCATCCCAAGGGCCTCCAAACGCTTTTCTATATTGACAGGCAGATCAATATCCTCAACTTTATATTCATTTCCTATTTTTCCATCGCAAAGATACATGAACGCTCCCTCCTCACCGATTTACGGAAGAAGTCTCCGGCAGCTTGCCAAACTCATAAAGCATCATAGAAACGGTAATAACCACCAGAATTGCATCTGTCAGAGCAATCGCCAGCCATACGCCACGAATACCCATGCCGCCGATCATCGGAAGAACCACGCAGAGAGGAATAAACAGAATGATCTGGCGGAACAGCACCAGCCAAGTTGCCTTTTTCGCCTTGCCCAAAGACTGGAACAGGGTTACGGCAATCATAAAGCTGCCTTGCAGGACATAAGTGCTGAACATGATACGGAAGTTGGTTGCACCCGATGCCGCGATACCCGGCGTTGTCAGGAACATGGATAAAATCTTCTCTGGAAACAGCTCGGCAGGAATATAGAACACCAGCGACAGCAGCGTTGCAGCAGTAATAAAAACCC
>USHP01000139.1 GCA_900554625.1 uncultured Eubacteriales bacterium
CACCAAGGTCAACCTTGATGAGTTGGACTATCTGGCAAAGCGGCTGGACAGCTTTACTGTGGGCGAGTTTTCGCAATTTCAGGCAATGGCTGAAAAGCTGAATCTCGCCAGCATGAAGGATCTCATCAACCTGACCTTTTGTTGTCAGCAGGCAACGGTGATTACGGACTTCACAAATTTACGGGAGATTGGCCGTGACCACTACATGAACATCCACGGCGGCTGCGCAAGCATGGAAGAATTGGAGCAGTTGGACGGAGAGGAAACCGCCATTCTGCTGATTGAGGACAATGAGGGAACCGTCACCCGCTATGGCGTGGTCTATGACAACGGCATGCAGCTTTCACAGCTCTATGATGGGAAGCACCTGCCCTGCTATCACTATGAGGCCGATATGACTGCCGTCGGAATATCCTCTCGACAGGAACCGGAGAATAGCAAGAATGTCACCTGGGTCTACCTCCCCGCATCCAAAGGACAAATTGAGCGTGCCATGCAGCGTTCCGGCATTGCTGACCCAAAGGATATGCGCCTCTTTATAGCTGACAGTTCATTCCCAGAGGAAGTGGATGTAGCACTGGACTTCCAGTGCGATAACATCCACGAACTCAATGAGCTGACGCTGGTTGTGGAGAAGTTTTCGATTCATGACCGCAAGAAGCTGGGGGCAGCAGTAAGCATGGCCAAGCCGGAAAACGCCAGCCAGATCCGCCGTCTGGCGGAAAACATGGATCTGTTTGAATTCGCCCCCGGTGCGCACACCCCCGCGGAGTACGGGAAATACATGATCCAGAAATCCGGCCATTTTGAGTATGACCCCAATCTGGACGAGTTTTATGACTACGAGCGGTATGGCCTGCAGCACATGGACTATCAGTCGGGCGTGTTTACCGACCGAGGCTACATCGCCTATGTTGGCACAGTAGATCTGGAGGAACTGATGGCGGAAGGCCCGGTGGATCAGTGCCAGCGGGAACAGGAGGTTCAGATGGGAGGAATGGCATGATCCAACTCTTTATGAGCCGCAGCGGGAGTTCTGTCATTGTCCCGCTCAATTTGCCCGCATCTCATGGCGCTATGACAGAAGCGTACAGCCAGCTTGAACAAGCTAACAGAACAGGAAAAACAGAGATCGTTGAGATCAAAAGTGTGATTGCCAACCTGCCGTCATATCTCGGCGGACTCGACCCTGATTCCAGAACGCAGCTTGCACAGCTGAATCTGCTTTCGAGCATCATTGCCAAAATGGACTCTCGTGAACGGAGCATCTATGCCGGCGCCTTGGATGGCAACAGCATCAATGATCTGAACGATATGATCCGTGTGGCGGAACAGGTATCGGACTACATTCTCATCCCTAATGTCAATTCGGATGTGACGCTTGGCCGGTATGTCGCTGTTGCCGGCCAGATTCAGGGCGATCCCAGGTTCCCCGAAGCGGCCTGGCCCTACCTGGACTTCGCGAAAATCGGTGCGGAGTACTATGCCGAGCATGGTGGTGCGTACACCCATGCTGGCTATGTGCTTCTCAAGCAGGATGCCGAACCCGTCAGAGAGAAGGCGGCAAAGATCCGGCTTGACCTCTCCTCCTCCCAAGCGCAGGCGAGTGTATCGCTTCCGGCATTGAAGGAGGAATTGGAGCGAGTAAAAAAGTTGCTGGGGATCGATTGTTTTGCAGAGGCCGAAATTACCAAGGTTTCTTTTGCTGTTCCCAATTTGAACGAGTATATTCCCACCACGGGAGTATGCGTGGAAGATGCAAACGAATTGGCTTGGGCAATCGAGGGGATGCAGCTTGAAGACAGCGAGCTGATGAAATACCTGTCGGTTCTTTCTGTGGAGCAGCCGGAAACCATGCGGGATGCTCTTCGATATGCCATGAATCTGGACGACTATGAGCGTATCACGGAGGACACCTATGAATATGGCCAAACCGTCCTTCGGCGCATTGGCGCTGATGACGAGCTAATCGATACCATCGACGGGTATATAGATTTTGAGAAGCTGGGCGAGGACATTATGGCAGAGGAAGGAGTCCGGCGAACCGAGTTCGGCCTGATCCGCCGATGCAGCAGCCCTTTTTCTGAGGAAACACATACGTTAGAGATGGAATACCTTTCATAATGACTCGGGCAGTCAATTTTCTCTTGGTATAACTGATGGCTTATATGTTGCTTAAAGTAAAGAATACTGAACAGCATCACCTGATGGATTAGGAGGAATGCAAATGAAAAAGAAACTCATGATCTCGGTGGCTTTGCTGGCCGTACTGGGAGCTGCTGTTGTAGGCTATTTTCACTTCTCTTATAAAAATGTTTTTGACCATGGCTAATCTCTCTAAACTGTGGTATGTTGTGTACTTACCAAACGAAGGAGGTGAAAAACCATGAAACAGAAACCTACGAAAAAATGTGAAAACGGTGTTCAGCTGAGGCCCGCTTCCATTGAGGAGGCGGGCCTTTTCTATTCAGAACTGGACCAGAAACAGGATGAAGCTCTGGGCACAGTTGGTCACATCCGCATGGACTTTGGTTCTGGTGGCAGGGAATTTTGGCATACCTGGTGGCCTCACAACGAGGATCGATTCAATACTTTGGAATTCAAGGAAGAACTCCAAGCTATCGTCGACACATTGCGAGCAAACGGGCCGCTAAAAGATCTGGCCTCCATGAGCAACTACTGTCACAAAAACGGCGGGGCCATCACAGAGGACAGCAGAAGCTTTGGATATGTGGCCGAAACAGACCACTACCGCTACTGTCTCCGCTGTACCCCCACTCCGGGTGATTATCAGGGCTACCTATACTGCTATGATAAGCGGCAGCAGGAAATGGCCCAAAAGGACAAGATAGTGGGGCGAGTGACCTTTGCAGATGGGACGGCTCAGGAGTTCACAGACCCACATCAGTATCTTCAAACTATCAAAGAAGAACTTCCACTCCGCAATACGACCGGATTCAAGCACGAAACGCTTTCTGAAGATCCAGAGATCAAGAAAGCAGTGGATGATATTCTGTTGGATTTTGCGGGCGAGGAAAATCCTCGACGAACCTGTAACTACGGTTTGACCGAGAAAGGGCTTCAAGCCCTTCGAGATGTGGCAGATCCGTCCCTCCCCCATTCCTATGCGTGGTTTGTGATGACTGATTGTAACACCCCGCAGGAGCAGCTCCACCGTAACCTTACCCTGGACGAAGCGGTCGAGCTCTATCAGAACAGCGACCATCCTGAGAAACGGCTTGGTGTCACCAAGGATGACTTCGCAACAGTCGACTTTGTCCGAATGGTGGACGGGGAGCAGACATTTTTCGGTGACTATCAGAAACTGGAGAGTTTCAAGAACGATCCAACGATTTTCGAGGCAGTAGAACAACTCCATCAGGAGTTGGAGGATATGTCCCAAGACCAGGGCATGACCATGTAGTCCAATGGTATTAAGTCAAGAGGGTGATGCAGGAAAAAACGGAGCAAAACGACACGGGAATAACAGGTTAACAAAGAAAAAGGCAACACCAATCTAAGCCCTGCCCCTGAGAATTTTTGAAGCAGGGCTGGAACGTCAGAGCGGCAAGCGGTATGCTTAGCCCTCCGGCGGGATATACAGGCGGTTGTCCTTCAGCAGTCGAAAGACCAACCGAACCAGTTTTCTGGCAGTTAAAGCGAGTGCGCGTTTGTGCTGGAACTGGTTGACCTCATGGAATTTGAGGTCGTAGTAGCGCCGAAACTCGGAGTCGCATCTTCTCACAGAGTTGGCGGCTTCCAGCAGGTAGTAGCGGAGATAGCGGTTACCAGATTTAATTAGGTGCGTATGTTCGGCTTCAAAATCGCCGGATTGGTGCTGTGTCCAGACAAGACCGGCGTATTTGGCAACAGAGGCTTGAGCATCAAAACGGTGGATATTGCCGATTTCAGCGATGATACCTGCGGAGTAGACCTTGCCAATACCCGGAATGGATGTAAGCGTGTTCGGGATGATTTCAAACTGCTGCTCAATGGCCTTGTCCAACACCTTGACCTGTTCTTTCAGCGCCCGCATAGAGGCAATCGAAACGGACATTGCCTGATTTACGGTATCGTTCACTGTCTTAGGCAGACGGTAGGATCCTCTGGCGGCAGACTGTATTGCCTTTGCGGTAGCGCTGGGGTCGGCAAACCTCCCACGGCCAATTTCGCTGATGAAAGCAGTCAGTTCTTCCAGTTCAGCGTTAGCCAATTCATCCACGGTTTCAAAGCGTTCCATGAGCGCAATGGTGGTGGCACTGGTATTCTGAATGCTCTTATCCTGAGCCATGCCAGAGCATTTAAGAAACAGGTAATTGGCAAACCGCTGCTTCTCGCGGGTCAGGTTTTGGATCACATCAAATCTGGCTCTGGTAAGGGTTTGCAGGGCCTTGTAGCGGTAATCGTCCATGTAGACCTCCCTGGCAATTCTGCCGAAGCGGAGATGGTCGGCAATCACGAAAGCGTCCACCCAGTCGTTCTTCGGCAGGTCGGGATAGGCATCCTTGAACTTACGCACCTGCTTGGGATTGAGAACATGGATCTTCCGCTGGTAGTGGCCAAGGCCGCCATCTTCCCGGAGCGCATACACAAGGCTGTCCCCGTAGATGGAAGTGGCCTCCAGCCCTATCACCACATCACTGAGCTGCATGGAGCCGAGCGCCGACACGATTCTCTCTGTCAACAGTTTAGCACCGCCGAGGTTATTCTGCACGGAAAAACTGGAGTGCTTGCTGCCGTCTGGCTTCATTATGTAGGCTACATTGTTTTTGCTGCTCACATCAATGCCAACGAATAATGGATTCATAATTTTCACCTCCCCACATGGAGATTTCAGGTCAGCAGACTTTGAGATACCCATGATAACCGGAGCATCAGCAACCTCGCGTATCAGAATCATTCCAGAAAAGGCCAATGCGATATCCCTCACTGCTAAAAGGGCGGCCTTGTTTCCGGCAAACAGCCAATGAGTTTGTAGCTAACTTCCGGCTCAGGGGAACAGACTAACTTATGAAGCAGCCTTGCGGCTCAACCAGGAGGTGGAGAACTTGACCCTGCTGTCCCACAGCTATTGTATCACGGGCATCTCATTGCCTGCTGATATCTGAAAATATTAACTTTAATCTTATTATACGAGGAGGTGCAACATGCAAGTACAAAAAGAATGGTTGGACTTTCTCAGGGAGCAATATCCCAAGGGGTCTCGCATTCGATTGACGGAAATGAAAGATGATCCCTACGCACTGTCCCCTGGAAGTATGGGGACGCTCAAATATATCGATGATGACGCACAGTTTCATATCAGTTGGGACAACGGCAGTGGCCTTGCCCTCCGGATTGGCGAAGACCGATTCCGCGTTCTGTTACCGGAACCCCAGACTCTGAAATTCTACATGCCTCTCACCGCTCAACTTTACGGTCGTGACAGCTGGGGAGATCTGGAGGAGTACGGCAACGATTTGAATGGCCGTGATCTGCGAGACTATCAGTCGTGTATTCACGAGGCGCTTCTGGAAAACCAGGTGCCGGAGGAAAAAAGTCGCGGCCTTATGCGCTGGTATGACAAACAGGATGGGGTGAATGAAAAAGTTCAGTCCATCGTGTTTGACGCAGAGAGCCGCGATGGGCAGCTGTGGTGCGTAGCGGAATGCAAGGTAGTAGGCGAACTTCTGCCGGAGGAAAAAGAGGCCCTGGCTGATTACATTTCAGGGCAGGCATCGGACGGTTGGGGCGAGGGATTTGAGCAACGGGCCATCGACTTGGAAGA
>USHP01000140.1 GCA_900554625.1 uncultured Eubacteriales bacterium
CAATATAGGTGATGCCAAAGCCGCCCTGACCCAATACCCGGCCCACCAGGTACTGCCCCTTCAGAATTGTCCCCGGCTGGAGAATATACTCCTGAAGCTGCACTTTTTCCGGATCATAAGCGCACTTTTCGCAGGGATAGCTGTGGATTTTTTCCATACAACCATAACAACGGCAGGTCTGCACTGTCCATTTCCCCTCTCCGCATCATATGATATATTATTTTCTTTAATAAAATCTAGGTCTATACTATCATGTTAAATCTTATTCGTCTATATTTTCTTTCGCTTTTTGTGGAAATTTATCAAAGCTCCCCGACGCAAAAAAATGCGGGCAACGGAAGTCACTCCGTCGCTCGCATTTTTTCTCCAATTTCAATTACGGTTTACAAAATCTCACCAGAAAATCATCCGTAGAATCCGGAAATTCTCTGTTCCTTAGTATATGGTCTTTTCATTCCATTTCTGACCGGCTGCTACACTGAATTCATCCCGGACGGTAATGGAACCGTCGTTGTTCAAAACGAACCACAGCATGTCCGAATCCAGCGGCCGCAGACCTCCCTGGGCTTTTGTTTCCAAAACCTGCTCCGCCAGTTTGTAAGTATTGTCCGAATAGCCCATATTTTCGTTATACCCCTGCCACTGGTTGGGTCTGGAAATTTCTTCCAGCAAGCTCTTTCCGTATCCATTGGCCTGGTCTTCCGAACGGTTGATGGCGACCCACATAATGATAATCTTCACATTGTCAGACCGTCCATTTCCCACCGTATCTGCCAATCTTGCCAGGGCTTCCGCCTCCTGGTTCACCGGCGCCACCGTGGCAACGGTAGGCTCCGTCTGGGCAACCACCTCGTCTGCCGGTGCAGTTGCGGCTACCGTTTCCTCCATTGCCAGCAGCTGCTCCTTCAGCGCTTTCTTCTGCTGCCCGCTCACGGCAATCACCAGAATCAGCACCAGCAGAATCACCGGAGACCACAGCCGCACATCGTAATACCACCGCACGTCTGCTCCGAAATTCTTGACAAAGTTGGTAAGGTAATCATTGATACCTTGTTTTCTGACTCTTCGTCTCGGATTCACGCTGTTGTCCGTGATCGGCTGTTCCTTTTCCAGCTGTTCCTGTTCCATGATTCAATCTCCTTACTTTTCTACAATTTTGCATTGCTTTCGAACAATCCCAAACGCGACTTTTTACGGCTTGTCCGTGGCTGACGCACTTTGCAATGAGACAGCAGTTTTCTGCAGTCTCAAACAGTTAACATAATTTGCGTTATTCGCAACCTTTTTTGTGAAAAACCGTAACTTTTCAAACATTATACATCAATTTACAGAATGTGTCAATGTTGAGGACTGTCGCAATATGTCTACTTGCGTCTTGTTTTGGCGCAAGGCTCAAAAATAGAAATATGTAAGCCACATCTTGTCCCCCGGCTTCGCTCCGGGAAGCGCCCCCACCATACCGGTACTCTGCCGCCAAATTATCCGCGCGCATTATCCCTTCTTCATAATGTGCGCCACCAGACGCAGGTTCCGTTCGATCAGAATATTCCGTGCTTCCAGATCCCCCTGCTGTGCCAGTGCCAGATAATGTCTTTCCTCCTCTTCGCTCAATGGCTTCGGGAAAGAACCGGTATTCAGCTGCAGCGAATACAGCAATGTGCTCAACATCAGCCAGGCCGCTGTTAGCATAAGCCATCACCTCCAAGGCTACTGTATTCGCCATTGCCCGTCCTTTTTCCAAAGGTTGGGAAATCATCAGGCAATCGGCAAGGTATTTTTTCGATTTCCCCATTTTCCTCTTGCTTTTTCTCCCATGATCCGGTATAATATTTGGCGCTGATTCCCCATCGAATGAATAAGTAGTTTCACAACTCTGCGTTTTTCTGTGCCCGTAGAACAGAACGCAGGGTTTTTTTCTGTTTAGGAGGCAATATGAAACAAACGCAAAATAATATGGCGTCCGGGCATCCCCTGGCGCTGCTGCTGAAAATGTCCGTACCCATCATGATTTCCATGACGGTGCAGTCCCTGTACAACATCGTCGACAGTATTTTCGTCGCCCGATTGGGAAATGAAGCCCTGTCCGCAGTCTCTCTGGTGTACCCGCTGCAAAACATCATTCTTGCCATTGGCGTGGGTTTTGGTGTGGGCGTGTGCTCCATTGTATCCATGGACTTAGGCTCCCAGAATGCGGAGAATGCCAACCGGGCCGCATCCACCGGTATGTTTTTGTCCTTTGTCCACACCCTGATTTACACCCTGGTTGGACTGCTCATCGCCGGCCCCTTCCTGAAAATGTTCACCAATAACCCCAACACCTATGCTATGGGCCTGAGCTATGCCAATATCGTCATTGCCTGCTCCTTTGCCCAGATTCTGCAAATTACCTTTGAAAAAATCTTCCAGGCCCTGGGGCGGATGGTGGAAGTGATGCTGCTTCTGGGTGTGGGTGCCGTCATCAACATCATTCTCGACCCCATCTTTATTTTTGGTCTGCTGGGCTTCCCCGCCATGGGCGTGGCCGGTGCCGCTTTGGCTACGGTCATTGGACAAATCGTGGCTCTGCTCTTTTATGTAGTGGTGTACCTGAAGAGAAAGGGCGGCATTGAACTATCCCTGAAGAACATCCATTTTGACAAAACCATGCTCAAGCGGATGTACAGCATCGGCATCCCTTCCGCCATTATGATTGCCCTGCCATCTTTGATCGTCGGTGCCCTGAACGCCATTTTGCTGGTATTCTCGGAGCTGTATGTGGCAGTTTTGGGCCTGTACTTCAAATTGCAGACCTTCATCTATTTCCCTGCCAGCGGCATTATCCAGGGTGTTCGGCCTTTAATCAGCTATAACTACGGTGCCAGGGAGAACAAGCGGGTCTACCGGTTCATCCATCTTTCCCTGGCCATTGTCACCGGCATTATGGCGTTGGGCACCCTGGGGTGTGAACTCTTCCCCCAGCAGATTCTGCGGCTGTTCAATGACGATCCCGCTTTGCTGGAAGGCGGCGTCAGCGCACTGCGGATCATCGCTCTGGGTTTTCTGTTTTCCGGCGTTTCCGTGGTGTACGCCGGTGTGTTCGAAGCACTGGGCAAAGGCAGAGAGTCTTTGCTGATTTCCCTGATCCGCCAGGTGATTGTGCTGATTCCCCTGAGCTATCTGCTGTCTTTGGTATGGGGCGCCACCGGCGTGTGGCTGGCCTTCCCCATTGCGGAGCTTTGCGGCTGCCTGATGTCCTGGTATCTGAACAAAACCGCAGTCAAAACTGCGCTGCAAGCATAAAAACCGCCGGCTGGAGTAATTCCAGCCGGCGGTTATTTTTGTTATGCGTTTTTCCACTTGTCGATAAGGCTTCGGATCTGGGCGGTAAGTTTGGCATTTTCCTTGTTGGTTCTGCCCCGGCGGGTGCGCACCAGCGCCAGCAGCTCCTCTGCCGCCGCCACCAGTTCCCCGTAAACCTGCTTGGCCCGCTGGCCGCCTTTGAAAGCTGCCTCCCGGTCAATCTTCACACCTTCGGTGTAGGTCGTCAGCTTTCCGGTGAGCAAATCATATTCCGTGCCGCTGTAGGGTGCCTCCGCATTGTAGCCCATGGCAAGCAGCGTGGTGCGGAAGGCTTCGCAGCTGCTGTCATCACCGTGGTTGACAAACACCATGCCGGGTTTTTCCCGGAATCCTGCCAGCCAGTTGAGCAGTCCGTCCTTATCCGCATGGCCGGAGGTGCCGTGGAGCATAGCAATTTCCGCATGTACTGCGATATCCTCGCCGAAGAGCTTTACATTTTTCACGCCGGACTGCAGTTTCTGTCCCAAAGACCCTTCCGCCTGATAGCCTACGAAAAGGATGATGCTTTCCTTGCGCCACAGGTTATGCTTCAGGTGGTGCCGGATTCGTCCGGCTTCACACATGCCGCTGGCGGAAAGAATGACCTTGGGTTCCGGATTTGTGTTAATCAAAATGGATTCTTCCGAGGTAACCGACAGCGTCAGCCCCTGG
Organism: uncultured Eubacteriales bacterium; assembly: GCA_900554625.1. Classification (GTDB taxonomy): domain Bacteria; phylum Bacillota; class Clostridia; order Oscillospirales; family Oscillospiraceae; genus Faecousia. Next base: position 3,991 of record USHP01000140.1, read on the forward strand.
AACCACAGTGGGTTGATTCCCTGGTTCAGCACCGCCCGGGTTTCCTCGTCAAAGTTGCTGCTGTCACATTGCAGGAAAATTCCCGTAGCCTCCACCGCCAGAGGGGAGTCCACATACACCGGGAAGTTGGGGTGTCCCGTCACCAGTCCCCGCTGCTTGATTTCCCGGATGGCGTAGAGCATTTCCTGGGTTCTGCCCACAGCGAAAGAGGGAATCACCAGATTGCCGCCCCGATCCAGGGCCCGCTGGATACACTCCGCCAGCTCCAACACCACGTCACCGCGCTGCTTTTCGTGGTAGCGGTCACCGTAAGTGGATTCAATTACCAGATACTGGGTCGAATCAATGGGTTTGGGGTCATTGAGCAGAGGCTGATTGATATTGCCCACGTCACCGCTGAATACGATTTTCCGGGTCTCAGTCCCCTCCGTCAGCCACAATTCGATTGCCGCCGACCCCAGCAGGTGGCCAATATCGGTCATGCGGATATCAATTCCCTCCGCCACCCGCAGCACCTGCCCATACTGGCAGGGCCGCAGCAGCTTGATGGCCGCCATGGCATCGACCATGGTGTAGGTCGGTTCCACCAGCGGCTCACCGGCCCGCTCCGCTTTCCGGCTGCGCCACTGCGCTTCCGACTCCTGGATGTGAGCAGAGTCCCGCAGCATAATGTCGCACAGATTGCAGGTGGCTTCCGTAGCGTAAATCGGGCCGGAAAAACCATCCTTACACAGCTTGGGCAGCATACCGGAGTGGTCAATGTGGGCGTGGGTCAGAAACACCGCTTCAATGGTGTTCGCCGCCACCGGCAAGGGCATGTTCTGGAACACATCCACGCCCTGCTCCATACCGCAGTCCACCAGGTAGTACCGCCCGCCCACTTCCAGCAAGGTACAGCTGCCTGTTACTTCGTGGGTCGCGCCGATGAATTGGATTTTCATACATGACACCTCCAGCAGTAGGATTCTATAGATATAGTATAGCACGCTTTCCCCATGCGAACAAGAGAGCATCCATGAAGGAATCGTAAAATATCCCGGCAATTTTTGCCCCTTTCTCCCAAAAACAGGAATTGTCCCGAAAGTTTGAAAAACGCTCTAGGAATTTTGAAACAAATGTGCTATGATATCCGGTAGAGGTGAAATTTCATGGAAACAACCCCCGAAAAGGATACGCCCCAGGAACCCCAGCCCTACGTTCCCCGGCCTGCCTGGCAGGTATGGGCCGCCAGAGCGGGGCTGGTTCTGGTTTTAATACTTGTGGTCATTCAGATTCTGTCCATTGCCAGAGGTGGCCTGTAATGCGGATCTTAGGCATTGACCCGGGCTACGGCATCACCGGCTTCGGTCTGATTGATGCCCAGCGCAGCCAGTACCAGCTGATTCACTGCGGCGCCATTACCACACCCCCCAATACGGAATTTTCCTGGCGGCTGGAAGTAATTTACCACGACATGTGCCAGCTGCTCCAGACCGCCAAGCCGGAAGCCGTTGCCATTGAAGAGCTGTTCTTTGGTCACAACGTCACCACCGGCATCAACGTTGCCCAGAGCCGAGGGGTCATTCTGCTGGCCATTCGCCAGGCGGGGCTTCCTTTATTTGAATACAAACCCATGCAGGTCAAGCAGGCCGTGGTAGGTTACGGCGGCGCCACCAAGCACCAGGTTCAGGACATGACCCGCAGACTTCTGCATCTGCAGGCCCTTCCCAAGCCTGACGACGCTGCCGACGCCATCGCCATTGCCC
>USHP01000141.1 GCA_900554625.1 uncultured Eubacteriales bacterium
CCCCATCTGTTAGATAGTATATCATACTGTCTAACAAATGGGGTGCAGTTCATTTCGCAGCGGGACAAATTGCTTATTTACCGGGCTTGAAGCTGTCCTTCAGGCTGACGGAGCGGTTGAATACCAGATGCTCCGCAGTAGAATCCTTGCTGTCGGGGCAGAAGTAGCCCAGACGCATGAACTGATAGGAAGCGGGAGCCTTGGCGTCTTTCAGGCTGGCTTCCACCTTGCATCCGGTGAGAACCTCCAGAGAGTGGGGGTTCAGGCAGGCCAGGAAATCCTTGCCGGCGGCATCGGGGTCCGGATCGTCAAAGAGGTTGCTGTACTGCCGTACCTCTGCGTCGGCACAGTTGTTGGCGTCTACCCAGTGGATGGTAGCGCCCTTGACCTTCCGGCCGTCGGCGGGGTTGCCGCCCTGGCTGTCGGGGTCGTAGGTGGCCAGCACTTCCACTACCTTGCCGTTTTCGTCGGTGACGCATCCGGTGCAGGTGATCAGGTAAGCACCCTTCAGGCGGCACTCCGGTCCATTGGGGAACAGGCGCTTGTACTTGGGCACCGGCTCAGCCAGGAAGTCGTCGGCCTCAATCCACAGATTCCGGGAGAAGGTCACCGGACGGGTGCCGGCATCGGGATCGTTGGGATTGTTCTCCACCTCAAAGGTCTCGCTCTTGCCCTCGGGATAGTTGGTGATGGTCAGCTTAACGGGGTCCAGAACAGCCATAACCCGCTGGGCGGTTTCGTTCAGGTCTTCCCGCAGGCAGTGCTCCAGGAAACCGTACTCAATGGTGTTGGGGCTCTTCGCTACGCCAACCCGGTCGCAGAAGTTGCGGATGGAAGCGGGGGTGTAGCCACGGCGGCGCAGACCGCACAGGGTGGGCATCCGGGGATCGTCCCAGCCGGAAACATAGCCGTTTTCCACCAAAGCTCTGAGTTTACGCTTGGACAGCACGGTGTGGTCGATGCCCAGCCGAGCAAACTCAATCTGCCGGGGATGGTGGGGAACGTTGGTGTGCTCTACCACCCAGTTGTACAGGGGACGGTGGTTCTCAAATTCCAGAGAGCACAGGGAGTGGGTAATGCCTTCCAGAGCGTCCTGAATGGGGTGGGCAAAGTCGTACATGGGGTAGATGCACCACTTGTCCCCCTGACGGTGGTGATGCATATGGCGAATCCGGTAGATGACCGGGTCACGCATATTGAAGTTGCCGGAAGCCAGGTCAATCTTGGCCCGGAGGGTGTACTTGTTGTCCTCGAATTCACCGGCACGCATCCGGCGGAACAGGTCCAGGCTTTCCTCAATGGGACGGTCACGCCAGGGAGACTTTGCGGGTGTGTCGGTGTCGCCCCGGTATTCCTTAAACTGCTCGGGGGTCAGCTCGCAGACGTAGGCCAGACCCTTCTTGATCAGCTCCTCCGCCAGCTCGTAGGTCTTTTCAAAGTAGTCGGAGCCGTAGAAGAACCGGTCGCCCCAGTCGAAGCCCAGCCAGTGGATATCCTCCTGAATGGCCTGCACAAACTCCACATCCTCTTTGGTGGGGTTGGTGTCGTCCATACGCAGGTTGCACATACCGCCGTACTTCTCCGCGGTGCCGAAGTCAATAATCAGCGCCTTGCAGTGACCGATGTGCAGATAACCGTTGGGCTCCGGTGGGAACCGGGTGTGTACGGTCATACCTTCATAGCGGCCGCCAGGCGCGATATCCTCATCAATAAAGGCGTGGATGAAATTCTTGCTTTCCGTAATCTCAGCCATATTGGAACATCCTCTCTTCCGATACGAATCGTGGTTTATTGGCAGAGGGCGGACTTGGCCCTTTGCTTTTTACCAATAATATGCCATTATACCCCATAACGGCGGGATTTGCAACCGCAATTCCTGCCAGAATCCATCTTTTCCGGGGCAAAGACTGTGTGAAAATTGTACATTGTGTATCCGGTTATGAAAAATACGAAAACATTTTGAGAAATCTGCAATTTAATGGTTGTCAATTGGGCTATCTTATATTAAAATAGAAAAGGATATGAAAAGGAGTGATATGATTTGCCTCAGCTTAAATATAAGCGCATCCTGCTGAAAATCAGCGGCGAAGCTTTGGCTGGCGAACAGCACAGAGGATTGGACTTTACCGTGATCCATTCCGTATGCGAAGCCATTCGTACCTGCCGGGACATGGACGTTCAGATTGGCCTGGTCATCGGCGGCGGCAACTTCTGGCGCGGTGTGAAAGACGGTGCCGACAAGATGCAGCGTTCCCACGGCGATGCCATGGGTATGCTGGCTACCGTTATGAATTCCATTGCCATGGCAGATGCCCTGGAAAAGCACGGCTTGGATGCCAGAGTACTTACCGCGGTAGAGATGCATAAGTTTGCCGAGTACTTTACCCGGGATACTGCGGATCGCTACCTGAACGAAGGCAAGGTTGTGATCTTCGCTGCCGGAACCGGCAACCCCTATTTCTCCACCGATACCGGTGCGGTGCTCCGGGGTGTGGAGATTGAAGCCAACGCTATCCTCATGGCCAAAAACGTGGATGCCATTTATTCGGCTGACCCCAATACTGACCCCAACGCCCAGCGCTATACCCACCTGACCTATGACAAGGTCCTGGCGGATCACCTGAAGGCTACCGATTCCACCGCCATGACACTGGCTATGGATAACGATATGCCCATGGTCTGCTTTGCCCTGAATCCCCCGGAAAATATCATCCGCGTTGCCTGCGGAGAGGCAATCGGAACAACCGTTACCGTTAAGGAGGAATAACAAATGAGCGTAGATTTCAAGGAATATGCAAGAAGAATGGACAAGGCTCTGGAGCACCTGAATGAGGAATTCGGCGCTGTTCGGGCAGGCCGGGCCAATGCCAAGGTTCTTGATCGCATCACTGTGGAATACTATGGCAGTGAGACACCCCTGAACGGTGTGGCCACCATTTCCACTCCCGACGCCCGCACCCTGGTGGTGCAGCCCTGGGATACCAAGATCCTGAAGGACATTCAGAAGGCCATCCAGTCCTCTGACCTGGGCATAAACCCCCAGAACGACGGCCGGGTGATCCGTCTGGTGTTCCCCCAGCTGACGGAGGAGCGCCGTAAGGAACTGGCAAAGCAGGTCAGAAAGTATGCCGAAGAATCCAAGGTTGCCATGCGCAACATCCGCCGGGACGGCATGGATTATGTGAAGAAGCTGAAGAAGAACTCCGAAATCACCGAAGATGACCAGAAGAAGGCAGAGAAGGATCTGCAGGATCTGCTGGATAAGAACATCAAGCGGGTGGACGCTGCCCTGGCCGACAAGGAAAAGGAACTGATGTCCATCTAAGGAACCTCTGAATCATTCGTCTTCGGCTGAGCGGCGAATATTTTGCCCCATCCGTGCAGTTTTGGAAATGGGAAATACATACAGTATTCCTCCATTTCCAGAATTTTCGACTGAGCCGAAATCTTCTGCCGTCAGCTCTTGCCGATTGACTCAGAGCTTCCCTAATCACATGTTTGCCTATAATGATAGGGGTCGATGGCCACATCGACCCCTATGATTCAGGGCCCATTTTTTAGAAAGAGGTGAGCCAATGGCGAATTCAGAGTCTCTGGTTCCGCCGCAACATATTGCCATTATCATGGATGGAAACGGCCGTTGGGCCAAACAGCGGGGCCTGCCCCGTACTGCCGGACATGCCGCCGGTGCCGAGAGCTTCCGGCGGATTGCCAATTATTGCCGCACCCTGGGGGTAAAGTATCTGACGGTTTACGCATTTTCCACAGAGAATTGGAAACGCTCCCAGGACGAGATTGCCGGCATTATGCGTCTGCTGCGCCGGTATCTGGAGGAAGCATTGCGGGATATGGAAAAGAACCGTGTGTGCTTTCGCTTTTTTGGAGATTTGACCCGGCTGAGCCCCCAGCTGCAGAAACTCTGCCTGGATGCCCAAAGCCGCAGTCAGGACTATGACGTGCAGGTGAACTTTTGCCTGAACTATGGCGGACGGGATGAAATCGTCCATGCCGCCCGGGCCTTTGCCGATGAGGTGGCCCAGGGAAAACGCAGCCCCGAAGAACTGACCGAAGGGCTGTTTGATAATTTCTTGTATTCTGCCGGCGTTCCGGACCCGGAACTGGTCATCCGGCCCTCCGGGGAGAAGCGGATCAGCAATTTCCTGCTGTGGCAGTCTGCTTACTCGGAATATGTATTTATGAATGTACTGTGGCCGGATTTTACCCCGGAGCATCTGGACGAGGCCATTGCAGAATATCACCGGCGCAACCGGCGATTTGGAGGGACATAAAGAAATATGAAAACCCGTATTCTTACAGCGGCAATCTTGGTGCCTGTTTTGCTCCTGCTGGTGCTGGTTGCACCGCCCATTATGGCTGCGGTGGTGCTGGGCTTGCTGCTGGCCATTGCCTCCTATGAACTGCTGTACCGTACCAAACTGGTGCAGCGCCCCCGGTTGGTGCTTTATTCTTCCGCCATGGCTTTTGCCATTTCCCTTTGGAGCTACTATACTGCCTCCCATGCCGTTTTTGTGCTGATGGTGATGATCTATTTCATGCTGCTGTTCTCCGAAATCATGATGGATCATGTGAAGGTTCATTTTGAGATGCTGGGCATGTGCTTTGTTTCGGGTATTATTCTGCCCTTCCTGCTCACTTCTCTGGTGCGCATCCTGACCATGAGTGTGGGACGGTATGTGATTCTGATTCCCTTCATTGTGGCGTTTTTGTCCGATGCGGGTGCCTATTTTGTGGGCATGAAATTCGGAAAACACAAGCTGGCTCCGGTTATCAGCCCCAACAAGACCATCGAAGGTGTCTTTGGCGGTTTGGGTGCTGCCATGCTGGGTATGCTGATCTACACGGTCATTCTGGATTGGCCCCTGCGCTTTGATGTGAACTACGGCATTGCACTGCTTTATGGTGTCGTTGGCTCTCTGGCAGGTACCTTTGGCGACCTGTGCTTCTCCGTAATCAAACGTCAGACCGGTATCAAGGACTATGGCAACCTGATTCCCGGACACGGCGGTGTACTGGACCGGCTGGATTCGCTGGTTATGGTGGCGCCGCTGATGGAAGCATTTTTGCTGCTGATTCCGGTGGTAATTGTGTAATGAGGAACAAAATATGGTAAACTATGTCAGCATTCTTGGCTCTACCGGCTCCATTGGCCGGCAGAGCCTGGATATTATCTCCCGTTTGCCCCAAATTAAGGTGGCAGCATTGACAGCGGGGGCAAGTGTCGAGCGCATGGCCCAGCAGTGCCGGCAGTTTCAGCCGGAACTGGCGGTCATGGCAACGGAAGAAGCGGCCAACGCCCTGGCCCGTGAAATCGCAGACCTTCCCATCCGGGTAAGCTGGGGGGAAGCCGGACTGATTGAAGCGGCCCAGATTCCCAAGGCGGACTGTGTGATTACCGCCGTGGTGGGCATGGTGGGACTGAAACCCACGTTGGCTGCCATCCGGGCCAAGAAACGCATCGGCCTTGCCAACAAGGAAACCCTGGTCTGCGCCGGAGAACTGGTCATGGCCGAGGCCAAGAAATATGGCGCTGAGATCATTCCGGTGGACTCCGAGCACTCGGCCATCTTCCAATGCCTCATGGGCAACCAGGACAGGGGAGAGGTCAAGCGCCTGATCCTCACGGCCTCCGGCGGCGC
>USHP01000142.1 GCA_900554625.1 uncultured Eubacteriales bacterium
GTGCAGGTTTTCCAGCGCCTGCGCATTTTTGAACAGGACGCCCATCTGAGCTCCCCGACCAGTACCCACCATAATCGCCACCGGCGTAGCCAGTCCCAAGGCACAGGGGCAGGAAATTACCAGTACAGAGATGGCGCAGGTAAGACTGAATTCCAGACTCTGTCCGGCAAGCATCCATGCTGCAAAGGTTACCAGCGCTATTCCCATTACCACAGGGACAAATACACCTGCAATCTGGTCTGCCAGTCTGGCAATGGGTGCTTTGGAACCACCAGCTTCCTCCACCAGGCGAATGACCTGGGCCAGAGTGGTGTCTTCTCCCACCTTGTCAGCACGGAACTCCAGATAGCCTTCCGTATTGATGGTAGCTGCTGCTACGGTATCACCGGGAACTTTCTCCACCGGCACACTCTCTCCAGTCAGAGCACTCTGGTCCACAGAGGCCCGGCCTTCCAGTACCGTTCCGTCCACGGGAATGCTGCCGCCGGAGCGTACAATCACCGTATCCCCTACCAGAACTTGTTCTACTGGGATTTCCTGTGTACTTCCATTTCGGCGAACCACCGCCGTTTGGGGGCTCAAATCCATCAGCGCCCGGATGGCATCTCCGGTACGGCCCTTGGCCCGGGTCTCCAGATATTTTCCCAGAGTAATCAGGGTCAGGATCATGGCTGCGGATTCAAAATACAGGTTCTGACTGTATGTGCGCACCAAATCCCAATCTCCGTGTCCCATGCCCCAGGCCATGCGGAACAGGGCAGCCACACCATAAATCAGCGCAGCCAAAGAACCCACGGCAATCAGCGAATCCATATTCGGCGCGCGATGCCACAGAGCTTTCAGGCCGCGACTATAGTATACCCGGTTGAGGTACACCGGCGGCAATGTCAGGAAAAACTGGGTCAGTGCCGCCACCAGCGCGTTCTGCTCCCCATGGTACCAGTGAGGAGCCGGCAGGCCGACCATGTGGCCCATGGTAAAGTACATCAGCACCACCAGGCAGATTGCAGATCCCAGAATTCTGCGTTTCATTTCTTTCAAAGCGTCATTCTGAGGCGCCGATTCCTTTTTGGGAGCTGATCCCTGGATACTGGCCTGGTAACCGGCATTCTGCACAGCCTGGATGACAGATTGGGTTACATCCGGTGACTCCGCTTCAATCTGCATGGAACCTGCCAGCAGATTCACTTCCGCCTTTCGGACACCGGGCACCTGAGATGCAACCTTCTGAACCCGGGCGGAACAGGCGGCGCATGTCATGCCGCCTACGGTAAATTTTAGTTTCAATTCCAGCCACCTCGCTTCTATTATCGGATAAAACCGCCAAAAAATCAATCTGTTTCTTCTGTATTTTCGGATTGACTCTGCTGCTTATCTGTGGTACTATTCTACCATGTGCGGCGCAAAACGCAAGTATGCACTATTTTGTATCATACTACCCTTTTGGATACCATGGAGGTATGCGCAATGGAAGCAAATGTGACCTGTCCTGTGGAGGCAACCCTGGAATTGATTGGCGGAAAATACAAAGCCCTGATTCTATGGCATCTATCCTCCGGTAAACTGCGCTTTTCTCAGCTGCATAAGGTCATCAGCGCAACGCCCAAAATGCTGACCCAGCAGCTTCGGGAGTTGGAGGCCCAGCAGCTGATTACCCGGGAAGTGTTTGCTGTGATCCCGCCGAAAGTGGAGTATTCCCTGACGGAAACCGGAAAAAGTTTACTTCCCATTCTGGTTGCCATGCGGGATTGGGGGGCAAAATATCTGCGGACAAAGGATATGGAACCCACCTGTTTTATGATGAGCTCTGACCCCATTTCCCACACCAACTGAACTACATAAGGAGAAGGCTATGAAGATCAAAATTCTATCTGACAGTACCTGCGACCTGCCCAAGTCTATTCTGGAATCCTGCGATATTACTCTGGTCCCCCTGACCGTGATTAAAAACGGAGAGGATTATAAAGACGGCGTCACCATCACACCTGCCGATATCTTTGCCCATGTAGCATCCGGCGGTGATTTGTGTTCGACTTCCGCAGTCAGTGTTGGAGAATACCAGGAATTTTTCTCCCGGTATTCCGAAAGCTACGACGGTGTGATTCAGATCTGCCTTGGTTCTGGTTTCTCTGCCAGCTATCAGAATGCCTGCCTGGCTGCTGAGGATTTCCCCAATGTTCGGGTCATTGATTCCCAGAATCTGACAGTCGGACAGGGCTTTCTTGCTATGAAGGCTTTTGCTCTGGCGGAAACCGCAAGTTCCCTGGATGAGCTGGCTGATTCTGTGCGTCAATATGTCAGCCGGGTGGAAACCAGCTTTGTGATAGACAAACTGGACTATCTGGCTAAGGGCGGACGCTGCTCCTCTGCCGCCGCTCTGGGTGCCAACCTGCTGAGTTTGAAGCCATGCATTGAGCTGGTAAACAACAAGCTCAGCGTTGGAAAGAAATATCGCGGTAATTTTACCAAATGTCTGTCTTCCTATATTCGGGATCGGCTGGATGGTCGGGACGATATCGACTGGGAGACGGTATTTGTGGTAAAGACCATGGTTTCTGATGAAACTTACCAGGCAGTCATGGAGGCTGTTCACAGCTACGGTCATTTTACCAACATCATGGAGTCCACTGCAGGGTGCACTATTTCCTGCCACTGCGGCCCCGGAACTTTGGGCATTATTTTCCTGCGTAAATAAGGGATACGATAGAAAATCGCCGGACATTCCGGCGATTTTTCTTGAATTCTGATGGTTTTGTGGTATACTATGCCGGTAGGATTTTGACGAGGTGCGTCCCATATGGATTATATTGTTCTGTTAGATTTGGCAACCGACCTTGGTTATGAGCTGGCCATGAGCGGAGCGGAAACCTTCCGAATTGAAGAAAGTATCAGCCGGATTCTTTCGGCCTATGGCTTGCAGGCAGAAGTTTTTGCCATTCCCAACTATCTGGTAGTCAGCATTCTGACAGAAGACGGCTACCCCATTACCCGCATGCGGCGAATTGGCGCCCATGGCAACGATCTGGATGCGGTGGAGAAATTCAGTGGTTTAAGCCGTGCCCTTTGCAGCCGAAAGCCGGAACCCAAAGAAGCCGTACAGTGGTTTGAAAATATCCGCAGCGGTTTGATTTCCTACTCCAAACTGGGACAATCCATTGGTCACTTTCTGGGCGCAGCGGGCTTTGGGTTGTTTTTTGGCGGCGGTTGGCTCGACGGTCTGTGCGCAGGAATTTGCGGCGTAGCAGCCGGATACGCCGGCCAGCGGATGGAGCAGTGGAAGGCAAATGCCTTCTTCCGTACCATCGCCTCTTCTTTCCTTCTGGCATTGCTTGCCTATATCATGGGTGCTCTGGGCATTGCCTCAAACCCAGACGCGGTTACCATCGGCGCTTTGATGCAGCTGGTTCCCGGACTTCTGTTTACCAATGCCATGCGGGATATGATTTATGGCGACACCAATTCCGGCATCAACCGGATCGCACAAGTTCTATTGATTGCCGTCGCCATTGCCCTGGGCACTGCCGGCGCCTGGCAAATAGCAACTGCTTTCTGGGGCACGCCGGTATCCGCACCCGCAATCGATTATTCGATCGGAGCCACTTGCCTGTTTGCTTTCATTGGGTGCATCGGTTTTTCCATTCTGTTCAACATCCACGGCCCCGGCGGCATTTTGTGTGCGTTGGGCGGTCTTTTAGCCTGGGCTGTATATGAAATTTCCATGGCCTGCGGAACAACCGATATCCTGGCTTATTTCTTCTCCGCACTTTTCTCTTCTGTCTATTCGGAAATCATGGCAAGAATTCGGAAATATCCAGCAATTTCCTATCTGGTTGTTTCGATCTTCCCCATGATCCCCGGTGCCGGTGTCTACTACACCATGAATTATGCTGTCCGGGGTGACATGGAGATGTTCGCCTCCCAGGGAATGCACACCGCTGCCATTGCGGGGATTATGGCAGTAGGAATCCTGTTGGGCTCTTCCACGTTCCGGATGTACACCTATTGGAAAGTGCATCAGAAAAAATGTGCTTAATGCAGTTGGTCAATGGCCTTCTGCAGATACTGATAAAACAGCCCGATGTGAATACCATCCACCAGTCTATGATTTACCTCTACGGACATTCCCAGTGTTTTCCGCTCCCCGTCTGAGACAAATTTTCCCCAGGTAATTCTGGGGATGGTATCGTCCGGGTCCAGGTCTCGCTCATTGGTGCATCCGGTCAGATCCACCCAGGGCAGGCAGGAAATATAGATCAGCTGGTTTGTTTCCGCGCTCTGATCCAGCAAGCCAGTTTGGGCCATGCTTTTTTCTCCTGCAGCACGGCAGAATTCTTCCATGGTACCTTCGCATGCCATGGTGACGATATGAAACAAATTACTGCCCTTTTTCATGTCCGTAAAGCTGGGAATGCGCCGCTCCAGCAGGCCAACCTTTACTTCCTCAAGAACGTAGCGGAAGTTCTCAACCTGGTTGATTGCGTGGGTAACCAAATAGGTCAAGCTGTAGTAGAAGGAAATTCCTCTGGACTTGGTATAATCGTACAAATTGGTTACATCCACCCGGAATGTGGTGCTGTAGAACGGGTTGGATACACCGGAAAAGAGTGCAAAATGTTCGGCCCGGGGCCATGTATTCTGGTCAATCCACTGCATAGCTTGCCTCCTGGAAGAAATTTTATATGGTTTATCACAGATAGTAAAAAAAGCAAAGGCAGAAAATCCTTGAATTTCGGATTTTCTGCCTGTTTTTATTCTTTTCAAATCTCAGCCAGTTGAGTGAAAATCTCCCCGAGGCTGTCATGGAACACCAAATCCGCCTGGCTGTCATAAGGTGTTTCATCCCGGTTAATCAGCACGAGACGATTTCCCCGGTAGTAATTGACCAACCCTGCTGCCGGGTATACCGTCAGACTGGTGCCGGCTACAATCATCAAGTCCGCCTGACGAATTGCCATCACGCTTTTGGTAATGGTATCCTGATCCAGCCCCTCTTCGTACAGCACCACATCCGGCCTCACAATGCCGCCGCAGCTGCATCTAGGGATGCCATGGGATTCCTTGACAAATTCTGCCGGGTAAAATTTACGGCAGCGTGTGCAGTAGTTGCGCAGCACCGAGCCATGCAGCTCATAAACTCGCTTACTGCCTGCTTTCTGATGCAAACCGTCGATGTTCTGGGTAACCACAGCGGAAAGCTTGCCTTCCTGCTCCCATTTAGCCAGACATTTGTGGGTAATATTGGGTTCAAATCCCAGAGGCAGCATTTTTTCCCGATAGAAACGGAAGAAACACTCCGGATTGCGTTCATAAAAGCTATGGCTGATAATCACTTCCGGGGGATATTCAAACTTCTGATTATACAAGCCATCTACGCTGCGAAAATCCGGGATTCCGGACTCCGTACTCACTCCGGCGCCGCCAAAAAAGACGATGCGGTTACTTTCCCTCACCCACTGTTTCAGGGTTTCCAGCTTGTTCATGGTCCTCTGCCTCCATTTCCTTCAGGAGTTTGCGATCCTGTTTGGAGCTTAAATCCAGCTTTTCATACATATCCGGACGGCGGGCCTTGGTTCGGCGCAGGGCCTGTTTGCGCCGCCACTGGCGGACTTTCTCGTGATTTCCCGACAGAAGAAT
>USHP01000143.1 GCA_900554625.1 uncultured Eubacteriales bacterium
GCCCAAGAGCCATCAGAGCAGGTATCGGAGCCCACTCCCCCAGAAACTGAGCCTTCATTGGAAACTGAGCCTGCATCGGAGCCTGCATCAGAAACCGAACCATCGTCTGCTGAGCCAGATATGCCATTGGAACAACCCGCTGCTTCCCCCATTTCAATTGCGGAGGCTATTGCCGAATCCAGCAACGGCCTGCCGATGTTAATTCAGGGAACTGTTATTTTTTCCGCGGACACTTATATGGTCGTAGAAGATGACACAGGCGGCATGGTAATTTCATTTGAAAACGCTAAATCCTTGACACCCGGAAATTACATTCAGGTGCTCGTACAGTTCAACGGAACGTTTACTGCACTCTCTTGTGAGAGCATCGGCACCGCTCCCCTGCCCTCGACTGAAGTTTCCCTTTCTGACGTTCCAGAAAACAGACATGTTTCAGTAACGCAAGCCACCATAGGAGATGGTGTCCTTACACAAGATAGCGCGTCTGTCCCTTTGGCAACCCCTGTTCCCCAAGACATCTTTCCGGAGGATACGGTAAACGCATCCGGAGTTGTCATCAAAGGGCAATTTTACGCAGATGAAATCACAAAAGTATCTTTTGAACCAGAGCCCGATGACATCTGGACAGCCTGGTACCCTGTTGATTATTCGCAGATCCATTCAGGCGATACCGTAATCATTACCGTAACTTCCGGGAACGAGATCCGGGCATTGGATGTGGAAGAAGAAACTTTGACTGCAACTTCCGTACATTCTTCCTCTGATACAATAGAATGCCCTGAAACCGTTGATGCTTTTACCATTGCAATGACCGGTGATACAATGGCTTTTCAGTGTGCATCCGGCTGGTTATCCTGCGATGACATTCGTCACGGGTTAAGCATTACAAACGACTCTGAGTGTCAATGGAAAGTGGAAGAAAATTATCTGCTCCACACCATCAGCAATCGATATTTGATTATCTCCCAAGACGGAACATGGGAAATGCTTTTGGATCACCAGTCAGAAGCTTCCGATCAGATTCTTCATTTTTGGCGGGCAACTCCCGATTCTGACCAAAATGATGAATTATTAGAAGGAGAAGTTCAGCCATACTTTGGCCTTTTGCACGCCCATTCCACCATATCCGACGGAACATCCAGCGTCAAGGATATGTTTGAAGCCGCCAGTCAAGTAGAAGGTTTGGATTTTTACGCAGTCACAGACCATAGTAACTCTCTGGATCAGGCAAACAGCGGAGCCATTGACGCAAACGGTTCGGAAATCAGCTTCGAATGGAAAAGCGGCAAAGACGCAGCTGCCGCTGTAAGCAATGATACGTTTCTGGGATTGTATGGATATGAGATATCCTGGGGAAATGACCGCTTGCTGGGGCACATTTCAACACTTGGAACTCCAGGATGGACTACATCTGAGCAGGCTGTGACCTTGGAAGACTATTTTTCCGCACTGTCTTCTGTTCCCGGAGCAATCAGTCAATTTAACCATCCTGGTTCCTCCTTTGGAAATTTCGGAAATTTTGGCAATTATCAAACCCAGTATGATACTGTGATGCAGTTAATCGAAGTTGGCGACCAAGTGAACTTTGATGGGTATGAATATTATATTAAGGCATTGGACAACGGCTGGCATCTGGCTCCTTCCTGCAATCAGAATAATCACAATGCATCTATTAATGTTCAAAATGCGAGAACCGCCGTACTATGTGATCAACTGACGGAAGACAGCCTTTTTCAGGCCATCCGGAATCACCAAGTATATGCAACACAAGACCCAGATCTATCTATAACGTACAGATTAAACGGTTCCCTCATGGGTTCGACAATTCATGAAGCCGGAACCTTGCAGGCAGAAATTATTGTATCCGATCCCACCGATTCGTCTATCGGCTTGGTTGAAGTCATATCTGATGGCGGCGCTGTGGTTGCCTCTCAAACTGTCGGCACCGCAAAGGAATGTATCTCTTTGCAAATCCCTGGTGGATATCACTATTATTTTCTCAAAATTACGCAGCCGGATCAGCAGCTGGCTGTCACTGCACCTGTATGGGTAGAAGATTATTCTGATATCCAGATCGATAGTTTCCTATCAGACGTAGAAAAACCAGAACAAGGACAAACTGTAACGCTGACGCTGTCCCTTTACAACCAGGAAGCATTTGACTTTACGATTGATACGATCCGCATCTATGCAGAAGACTCCTTGATCGAGGAGGATTCCAAACCGCACCGTGTGGAAGCAGCAAAAAAATACACCCATGACGTTCCTTTTACATGGAAGCAAGAAGGAATTGTGCACCTGCGAGCAGTAGTCACAGGCAATATCAACGGTGTTCCGCGAACTCTGGAAAAAGCTTTGTCGCTGACCTTTGGGCCAAAAGCAGAATCGGTCACTTACAGCCCCATTTCAGAGGTTCGAAACGGTTTCATCGGAGATGTGTATAAAGTAAAAGGTTACATTACCGCCGGAAATGCAAACGTGAACACTACGTTTGCAGATGGTATGTACCTTCAGGACAATTCCGGGGGCATTGCAATATCCGGTATTTCAAAAAATGGTATTCAGATTGGCTGTCCCATGGAAGTAGTTGGCGTTCTCAGGGACTCCGGCAATCAGCTGTATCTGGAAGTTACGGATTATATGCTTCCGGCTGAGGAATTCTCCCGCTTTGTTCCCCGGACACTTGCCGCAAAGCTGGCTATGAATTATTCCGTCCATGGCGGTGAACTGCTGCAAGTAGAAGGAACCGTTGTATCTGTTATCAAAACATCCGACGGCAAAGGCATTTCTCGTTTGACCATCAAAGACATGCAGGGTGATCAGGCTGTCATTTTGATTGAGTCCAATATCAAGTCCGGCAGCACCGGCCGAAATGAACTGGCCTCGGAAATCAAGCCAGGGCGAACCATACGAGCCATGGGTATCTGTTACCTGGATGACTCGGGAGCCTGTGTACTGCGTGTAAGAAATTGCGACGAAGTAACGTATATTCCGCCAAGAGCAGATCCCACCAATCCAAAGACAGGTGACTGGCTGGCACTTATTTTGTCCAAAATAAAGCAATAACAAAAGTTACCGGAAGCCCATAGGCTTCCGGTAACTGCTTTTTATGGAAAATCACTGTACCTCTACTACCCGGATGTCATCTAGGGAGTACGACGACTGGGACATGACGATATCCGCAATTACGGCCACATCTTCCTGCTGCAGCCCGCCTTCCGGCGAAGATACTGCAACCGAAATTCCTTCACCCGACATGTAAGCAACACAGTCTGTATAACCTTTGGCAATGATCAGGCTTTCAATCTGTGCCTCACTCAGTGCGGTCTGGACAATTTCCTCCAATTCCATGGCTGATTCCACTTCCTTGGAGCTATCGGTCCCGCTGTAGGCCATCGCTTCCTGTAGAAGATTTACCGCACTGTCCCGTGCCTGCTGACGTGACAGGCGAACCGCTGCGAAATAGTCTGTGGCCGTTGTCTGAACATCTGAGGAAACCGCTTCCATATCTTCACTGAGAATCAGCGCATCATCAGACATCACCTTTTCCACATCCACAGTGTCCATCAGGCCAGCAGCTGTAGATTCCTCCGTATAGAGCCAGTTGACGTAAATTCCTGCACATACCGTGACCAGCACCGCCGCTGCTACCAGATTTTTCTTCCATACCTTCATAAAAATACCTCCATTCATTTCATTTTCAAAACCGTAATACAGTCAGAGCGCAGACCCGTGACACTCATGACAGCCTCCACAATGGAAAGCCGAATATTTGCATTGTCCGCACCTTGACACAGGACAATAGCCCCCTGATACGTTGGTGGGTTGATCTGGCGGATCAATCCCGTTTCTCCCCGATCGTTTCCGCTTACCAGTACTGTTTGCCGATGTGTATCCGTATTTCCATCGGAAACCGATGTATCTTCATCTGTCTGGTAAAGTGTCTGCTGTCCCTTGGATTGGGTCAGCATCACCTCTACCTTTCCTGCGCCCTCCAAATGACTAAGCAGCTGGGCCAAAGTATCTTGCAGCTGTGGTTCTATCTGCTCTATAATCGGCGTGGTCTGCTCAGGGGGAGATTCCTGTTCCGGCAATGCCATCAGAAATAATCCCACCGCCAGCACCAACAGTACATAGCGGTATTTCTTCATAAACACAGCAACAGTCTCTTTTCCCTTTAACCAGTCCATACCTGATTCTCCTTTGCAATGCCCAAATCCGTTTCCAAAATGGACTCCAGTTTCTTCCTGTTGTAAGGAGAAACTTGACCGCTGATTACCACGGATAAAGGCTTCGGCAGTTCTTCTTCGCTGATGGTAACATCAGCAGTGATAGATGCATCCAGCTCAGCGGCTTTGTCCAAGATATATGCTTCCGATTTCTCTTTTATGAGTTCCGCCATTGCCTGGTTGGCCATATTTTCTCCCAGGGCTGCTGTCTGCTCCGCATTAGATTCGAAGTTGAAAGATTCTTCCAAAATATTCGACAAATCCACCCCAGTAATTGGCTTTAACACGGTAAACGCCAAAAAGATTCCGCAAAGGATTCGCAGCAGATCTTTGGATTTTCCTTGATGGAAGATACTGGATAGCACTCCGCAAAGCAGAGCTGCCGCGACGACACTGAAAATATATTGCCGAATGCCATCCATTATCCCACCCCCTTCATAAAGCAGACGGTACTGATCAGCAGCAGAAGGCAAGTAGCGCCTGTCATCGCCAGCAGCAGACCCATAGCAGAGGCAAAGTCCTCAATGAGTCCCGTTATCCTTCCAGATCCAAAAATTGCACAGATGGATGCAGTGGCTTTCAGCATCAGATAATGGAGCCCGATGCGCAAAAACGGCTCTAAAAAAACTGCCAGCACTGCCAAAATCCCGTAGATGCCCGCAGCGTTTTTCATGACGCCGGCACTGACCAGTACCGCTTCTGACGCATCTGACAAAATTCCGCCCACAACCGGCACCACAGAAGAAATCGTCACCTTTGTTGCCTTCAAAGCCGCAGCATCCGTGGTGCCGCTGACCACTCCTGTGATGCTCATATAGGTAGTGAACACCGTCAACAAGGTTTTCAGGCACCAGCTCATGGAGTTTTTGATAAAATCCCGCATCCTTTTCAGGACATTCTCCCCCACAGCACTGTTTGCCACGGCCAACACCAGGAAAAGGTAAGCCATCGGAAGCAGCAATCTGGAAATCAGGCTGCCCAAGACTGCATCAAAAACTGTTGTCCCGGTATAGAGCGCCGCAGAGGAAGTAACGCCGCCCTGAGCCGCCAACGCAGCCGTCATAATCGGAAACAAGAGTTTCCCGTAGTCGCTTAGCAGCAGAACCGTTTCCGATCCAAGATGAATCATGGAATTGGTGCGCAGCATCAGCGTTCCTCCCACTGTAATACAGCCTACCAGGTTGGCAGCAGATTGACTGCCTTCTTGGAAAGAACCCAACAGGGAGACCAGCATTACCGCCGCAATGACCCCCAGACTGGCTGCGCAGGCTTCCTTGATATCCGGGCGCAGAGCCAATAGCGAGGACTGAACCAATTCCCAAAAACCATCGGAAAAAGACGTTGTATTTTCCGGCATTCTG
>USHP01000144.1 GCA_900554625.1 uncultured Eubacteriales bacterium
GTTCATGCGGTGCCTGCCCATTCTTCCCATTCGGTCGGCCACCCCGCCGGAAGGCATTACCGCCGGAGAACTGGGCTGCCGCCTAACGCTGTCCGGCGGAGATCTGACCATGATGGTCTTTTCCTGGGCCCAGCTGGGCTACCTGCTGATCCATCTGGACGGCAACGGCCGGGTGATGCTCCACAAGCGCATGGACATGGGCAACGAGCGAAGCCAGTTTGAAAACAAGATCTTCCGTGCCCTATTCGGCTCCCGCCGGGTGGTGGACGGTACCGGCATTGCCTACGCAGTTTTGAGTCAGCGTGTCGCCACTATGATTCCCAACGAACGGAATATGTATAAGGGCAGCAGTGGAAATCCGAAAATTTTCCGGGGTCTTGCCTGTATTTCCCAGGCTTTCTGCGGCGTCTGTGTGGCCATGAACATGTCCACCGTGCCTGTGCTGGAGTGGATGATGGCTTTCATTCTGGCCATTTTCGGACTTGTTTCTGCCTGGCTGATTCAGGCCATGGCCTACCGCACCCATCTGCGGGGCAAGATGCCCTTCCTGGTAGGTATCCTGTGTATTCTGGTCTGGCTGGGTCTTGGCTTCCTGTGCCAGCAGATCTGGATTCCCCTGGGCTGCTGTGCCGGGCAGATTCTCATGGGCTACATGGCCGCCTACGGCGGTCGCCGCAGCGATCTGGGCCGGAATGATGCCGGCATGGTGCTGGGTCTGCGGCGGTACCTGAAGCACCTGCCCCGGACGGAAATTAACCGTCTGCTGAGTCTGGACCCGGATTATTTCTTCAACATGGCGCCCCACGCCATGGCTCTTGGGGTACTCAACCCCTATGTCCAGGTCTTTGGCCGCCGGGATTTGGAATGCCCCTATCTGATTACTCCGGTGCACGGAAAACGCACCGCCGAGGATTGGGGCCAGCTGATGCTGGACGCGGCGGATATGATGGACACCCGGGCCAGAAGAATGAAAATCGAAAAACTCTTTGCGGTGGATGTTCCCCTGCCCCGGCCCGCCCGGAGGCGTCCCAGAACCCGCGGCAAGAAAAAAGCGGAGTAATTTACATGCGCCCTGCCCTGAAAATGGACAGGGCGCAAAAAATCCCTTCTCTTACCGGTTTCCCGGGGAGAAGGGATTGTTTCATTTTACCCACATATCTGCGGCAAAGAGCATCGGCGCAGCAAACCGGGGATGCCGGGGAGAGTAGAATACCGTGACTTCCTCTCCCTCTCTCGGGTAGCGGCATGCCGCAGGTACCAGAAAGGATACCGTGTACGCCTTCTCATTTACCCGATAGCGGCAGGTCACAACCCGGTAGGGAAAATCCCGATCCGTGGGGTACAGCGAAGGTCTGGTCTTGACCTTCAGCCCCAGAAAGAGCCTGCAGCGGATGACCTGAGCCTGAACCGCATCTCCTGTTCGGATCAATCGGCGACGGCCGATTCCAAGATAGGACAAAATGGGATAAATCATAAGTTATTTCGCACTTGCAGCAGCGGTGGAGGCAGAGCGCTTGGTAACGTACTGCATCACCAGAACCAGCGCCACTAGAACCAAGCCCAGGGTATCGGTTACCAGGCCGGGGTAAATCAGCATCAGACCGCCCAGGGTGCTGATGAGTCTCTGGGGCCAGCTCATGTGGTGGAAGATGTAGCCTTCCATACCGGCGGACACTGCGAAGATACCTACGAAGGAGGTTACGCAGATCAGCGCCACTTCCCACACCGTGGTATCAATGAACAGCATGGCAGGATTCAGCGCAAACACATAGGGCACGATAAAGGCGCCGATGGCCAATTTGGTGGCTGTAATGGCAGTTTTCATGGGGTTTGCCTGAGCAATGGCGGCACCGGCATAAGCAGCCAGAGCCACAGGAGGCGTCAGGTCAGCCACGATGCCGAAGTAGAACACGAAGAAGTGGGCAGCCACAGTGGGCACGCCCATCCGGGTCAGGATGGGGGCACAGGTTGCCGCCATAATGCAGTAGTTGGCAGTGGTGGGCACGCCCATGCCCAGCACAATGCAGCACACCATGGTCAGGAACAGAGCTATGATCACCGTGTCACCAGCCAGGGCCACGATGCCGTTGATCAGCACGTTGGCAAGACCGGTCATGGTAATGGTACCGGCAATGATGCCCGCAATGCCGCAGGCTGCGGCAACGGTAATCATACCCTGACCGCCGGCAGCCAGAGCTTCCAGCAGCCGCTTGGGGGTGATCCGGGTTTCCTTGTTGAACAGGCTGACGAAAATGGCGGCAACAATGGCCAGAGCTGCGGCATACTGAATGGAGCGCTGGCTGGTTCCTACCAGGTACACCAGCAGCACCAGGGGCAGCATCAGATAAACCTGCTTCAGCAGGGGACGGATTTTGGGCAGCTCTTCCTTGCTCAGACCCCGCAGGCCCTCTTTCTTGGCCTCCAGGTGCACGGCGATAAAGATACCGGCAAAGTACAGCACAGCGGGCAAAATGGCCCTGACCACGATCTCGCCATAGGGAACCTGGACATAGTCCGCCATCAGGAAGGCGGCGGCGCCCATAATGGGGGGCATGATCTGACCGCCGGTGGAAGCGGAGGCTTCTGCTGCAGCGGCAAACTCCGGCTTATAGCCGGTGCGCTTCATCAGCGGGATGGTTACGGAGCCGGAGCCAACGGTATTGGCAACGGAGGAGCCGGAAACCATGCCTTCCATGGCGCTGGCCACCACGGCTACCTTGGCAGGGCCGCCGGAGAAGCCGCCCACCACAGCGTTGGCGATATTGATGAAAAAGTCAGCAATGCCGGTGCGCTCCAGGAAGGCGCCGAAGATGATGAACACCACAATGAACTTAGAACACACATTGATGGGGGTGGAGAGGATGCCTTCCTTGCTGTAGAACAGGTAGCGCACCGCATAATTCAGCTTGCCCCACAGGGACGGATTGGCCAATCCCCAGCCCAGGGCATAGATCAGGAAGCACCCTGCCACAATCAGAATGGGCAAGCCCACACTGCGGCGGCAGACTTCCGCCAAAGCCAGAATACCCACGATACCGATGACAATCTGGTACCAGGCAAAGTTGGTGCCCTGCTGGATGATGTCCATAGCATTGGCGGTAAAGTACAAGAACGCGCCGGTACCCAGCACCATACCCACAATGTCATACCAGGGCATGGTATTGGGCTTTACATGGCTCTTTCTGGCGGGGAACACCAGAAAGCCCAGCAGCACGATCCAGGCCACGAAGGACGTCAGCCGCAGCTCTTCCAGCCAGCTGGTAAACAGGGTAACATAGATACAGAACAGGGAGAACGCCGCCAGAACGCAGTTGACAGCCAGCCGGGGCTTGCCTTCCCAGATTCGGACGTTGGACTCCTGATCATACTTTTTCATTACCGATTCCAGATCCATGGGCTCTTCCGGTTTTGTCTTTTTCTTGAAAAATGCCATACACTACCTCCTTGGATTTACGGGAAAAGGCTGCGGCGAATGCTCGCCGCAGCCAGGTTTCCGGGATTCAACGGTTACTCCGTTTCTACGGTAACACCCTTCTCGGCAAAGTACTTGGCAGCACCTGCGTGGAAAGGAGCGGTCATACCACTGGTGGCGTTCTCCACAGACAGTTCCGCACCCTTGCCGTTTTCAGCGGCGATGGCCTCGGTGTTGTCGAAAATCGCCTTGGTCAGGTTGTAAACGTCATCTTCGCTGGCATCGGCAGAGACGATCAGGGTTGCCTTGATGGTAACGGTAACCACATCCTCGTCCTGACCGGCGTAAGTACCGGCGGGGATGGTATAGGTGGTGTAGTAGGGAGAGTCAGCCATCAGCTTGTCCGCAACCTCGCCGTCGATGGGCACCAGGTAAGCACTGTTGGTGGTGCACAGCTCGGTGATGGCGGCAGTGGGAGCGCCGGCTACGATAAATGCAGCGTCGATCTTGCCGTCCTTCAGAGCGTCGGTGCTGTCAGCGAAGCTCTGGTACTGGGGCTTGATATCCGCCTCGGTCAGACCGGCAGCGGCCAGAACGTCCATAGCGTTGAAGTAAACGCCGGAACCGGGAGCGCCGATGGAAACGGCCTTGCCCTTCAGATCGGCAACGGACTTAATTTCGGGGTCCATGGTAATCAGCTGAACGGATTCTGCGTACAGACCGCCCACAACCCGGAAAGAATCGATCTTGCCGCTGTCTTCAAAGGAACGGGTGCCTTCCCAAGCATAGGCCATAACGTCGGACTGGACGGTGCCCAGCTGGTAGTCGCCGGAGTCAATGGATTCGATGTTGGCCTTGGAGCCGTCGGTGGAAACCACAGTCACGTCGATTCCTGCATTGTTCTTGATGTACTGGCTCAGAACGCCGCCGAAGGCGTAGTATGTGCCGGAGGTACCGCCGGTACCCATGGTCATCTTGCTTGCGCCGCCGGAACTGCCGGAGCCGCCGCAGGCAGCCAGTGCCAGCACCATGGTCAGAACCAACAAAACGGAAAACAGCTTTTTCATTTTCATAACCTTTCCTCCTTACCTTCGGAACCCTTCCCGAAAGTGATATTATCTGGATTATACAACGTTATTTGCAATTTTGCAAGTAGCAAACTGCATTTTCTTTTTCAGCTCTTGGTAAGGTTTTGGTAAAACGGCTTTATTGTGGCAGAAATCACCACAAAAAATTCAAAAAAGACACTTATTTTCCACCGGCGGACAACAGGCATTGTTGAATGTGCACAAGTTTTCTTCCATTCTTCGCCATAATTTCTTGCGCTTTGCCCCGCTCCCGGCCGCTTTTGCAGCCCCAGAGCGCTTGCGCGCCGCATCTTGCCTTCAATTTTGAGGCATTTTCCGGGTTTGTCTTTCCCATGCAGACGATTTCAGGAAAAATTTGGAATATGTCTTTCTCATGCATACATCTGTCCTCTTGTTTTTGGGACGCAAAAAATCCGCCCTTCCGTAGAAGGGCGGATTCTCGCAAATTGCAATTAGCCAAACACGCTCAGCAGGAAGCCGGCAGCGATGGCGGAGCCGATAACGCCGGCCACGTTGGGGCCCATGGCGTGCATCAGCAGGAAGTTGGAGGGGTTCTCGCTCTGGCCGACCTTCTGGGAGACACGAGCGGCCATAGGCACGGCGGAAACGCCGGCGGAACCGATCAGGGGGTTCACCTGACCGCCGGTCAGCTTGTACATGACCTTGCCGCACAGCACACCGGCTGCGGTGCCGAAGGAGAAGGCGATCAGACCCAGCACGATGATGAACAGGGTGCGGGTGTTCAGGAAGGTGTTTGCACTGGTGGTGCAGCCAACAGACAGAGCCAGGAAGATGGTGATGATGTTCATCAGCTCATTACCGGCGGTCTTCTGGATACGATCCACAACGCCGCACTCCTTCATCAGGTTGCCCAGCATCAGCATACCGACCAGAACGGCGGCATCCGGCACGATGAGGGAAACAATGATAGCGACCATGATGGGGAAGATGATCCTCTCGGTCTTGGAGACGGTGCGCAGCTGCTTCATGACCACAGAGCGCTCCTTGGAGGTGGTCAATGCCTTCATGATGGGCGGCTGGATAACGGGCACCAGTGCCA